>JBBRVA010000469.1:0-6543 GCA_038247295.1 Caldilineales bacterium
CCTGGCGGTCTACCTGCCCATATTACCCTCGATAACATTGTCGAGGAACATTACAGCCGCAATCCCCGGATTGTTAATGGCCTCTACCAGTGGGGCTATATCGAAGAGCTGGGCCTGGGCATCGACCGCATGATCGAAGATATGGTGGGTGCTGGTCATAAGCCGCCTCGCTTTGAAGCCAAAGGGCATCGTTTTACGGTGCTGCTCTATAATAGTCGCGATGCAACACGCGCCGTCGCCAATTGGGAACAAAACATGAACGAGCGCCAAATGAAGGCGATCGAGTTCATGCAGCGCAATGGTGCGATTACCAACCGCGACTACCGCGACTTGTGCCCGCATGTTGGGCCAGAAACCCTGCGACTCGATCTATCTGATCTGGTAGAAAAGGGTCTGCTTCTAAAAATTGGCGACAAACGTGGGACCCGTTATATTCTGAAATAACACCAATGCCAGTTATCCCAATTGGGTTATTTGGGATAACTTTGGCATTCTAGGGTAAATATTGGGATAATTTGGATTAATTTGGGATACTTCTTGGGATATTGTTGGAGAGATTGTGGGCTGTAATTTCTCCCGGCTCTTTTGGTGGCAACTTTTTATTGATTATGCGCTTAGATTGGCGCTTGGGGTTGGAAGTGTTATACTTGCTCGCGCTGTCAACTTTGGACCTTAGGATGTAAACTATGACTGATTCAACAGGTAAAGCTAACGATCACTATTCGCTGCAACCCGACTTTTCACAAACCACGGTTCTAATTCCAGCCGGAGAAGAAACAGCTGACGTCGCTGCGACTGCTAAGCCGGAAGAGCCGTCAATGGGCTGGATGTTGCTGCGCGAAGTAGTCGAGACGATTGTGCTCTCTTTGGTGATCTTTTTGCTGATTCGTCAGGTGATCCAGAATTACCGTATTGAAAGCCATTCGATGGAGCCGAGTTTTTACGAAGATCAATTCATTTTGGTCAATAAACTGGCGTACCGGCTCGGTGAGCCGACTCGTGGTGAAGTGATCGTCTTTCATAATCCTGGCAACCTCGATGAAGATTATATCAAGCGCGTCATCGGCTTGCCTGGTGATACCATTGAGGTGCGCGACCAAACGGTCTTTATCAACAATCAAGTGTTGGAAGAACCGTTTGACAAGAACCCCTTCTTTGACGGCGAGACTTTTGGCCCGCAGGTCGTACCTCCCAACCATCTTTTTGTGATGGGCGACAACCGTGCCAATTCGAGTGATAGCCGGCGGATCGGCCCGATTGATGAAAGCCTGATCGTCGGACGAGCTTGGTTGCGTGTCTGGCCACTGAATAAATTTGGCCTGGTGCCACATTATGAATTGGAACCTGACGCGCCTACATCGGCGCTGCCGCTTAGCTTTGATCTTGTAGCCCTCTGGTAACTGGTTATGACAATGTCCACACAAACAAGCCTAACCGCGCTGATCGAACAGGCAATCCAGGCTGTACAACAGGGGACTGCGCTGAACCCTGTCCCTGCTGGCATTATATCGCCTTCAACACCGGCCCAAATTGCCGCCTTAATTGACCATACGCTGCTCAAGCCCGAAGCCAGAGAAGCACAAATTCGCCAGCTCTGCCGAGAGGCGATCGAGTATGGATTTGCCAGCGTTTGCGTCCATCCCACTTGGGTTACGACGTGCGCATCCATGTTAGCCGGTTCACCGGTTAAGGTCTGCACGGTGATTGGTTTCCCGTTGGGCGCTACGTTGGGTGTGGTCAAGGCGACAGAGACCCAAGCTGTGATCCAACTGGGCGCTCAAGAAGTGGATATGGTGATCAACGTCGGCCGCTTGAAAGACCAACGCTACGAAGATGTCTACACCGATATTGCTGGCGTAGCGCAAATGGCCCACGCAAACGGGGCATTGGCAAAGGTGATCATCGAGACTGCACTTTTGACCCCCGAAGAGAAAGTTGCCGCCTGTGTGATTAGTCAACAAGCGGGCGCCGACTTTGTCAAGACATCCACCGGTTTCAGTGGTGGCGGTGCGACTGTCGACGATATTCGCTTGATGCGCCAGGTAGTTGGCCCGACCATGGGCGTAAAGGCGTCTGGCGGCATTCGTACAGCTGTTGATGCGCAACAGATGGTGGCGGCTGGCGCGACACGCATTGGCGCCAGTGCGGGGGTGCGGATTGTGCAGGATTGGTCTGCTCAAACAGATGCAGACGTCCCCGCTGCCGTAACAGGAGATGCTTATTAATGTCTGGGTTGATGAATGGTAGAGTTCAAGACTTTGCTCTCTTGATCGGCCACGTCTGGCGCTGCACCGATTGTCGCAACGCTTTGCTGGAACGACCAGAGGGGGTCTTGATTGGGTTTAAGCTCGACGAGACACAGCGTGAATGTGTTTTAAAATTGACGGAAGAGTCGTTTCAGACGACGATGCGCCTAATCGAGGAGACTGGCCTCAGCGATCGTGAATTGAACGAAGCAATCGACCATCCCCGTGCTCGCTTACGGCATTTGAACGGCGCCAAAAGCTTTAACTGGATTACGGGCAGTCGATAAACACCACGCAACTGAATAGTACTGAGAGATTTATGCGACAAATTGTGCCTGGTCTGTTCGAGATCGACGAAATTGGAGATACCGTTCATTGTTACTTGTGGGTTTGGAAGGAAGGGCTTACCCTGATCGACACCGGCCATCCGGGTGAAGGTCAGAAGATCCTGGACGCGATTGTCAAGCGCGGCTACGCACTCCACAATGTGCGGCGGATTATTATCACCCACGTCGATCTGGACCATACCGGCGGTTTGGCGGCGATCAAAAAGGCGACGGGCGCGCGCGTCGCCTGCCACACGGTAGAAAAAGTGTTGTTAGAGCACCCCGGGCGCCGGACGCCAGCCGCTTGGTATCTTCGTCCCCTCTTTGCGCTCATCACTCTCTTTCCTGGCTACCATCACCCACCGGTAACGCCGGACGAGTTGTTGGTAGATGGCCAAGAATTGGCGGAAGGGCTTACGGTTGTACATACCCCCGGCCACACCCCCGGCCATATTTCGCTCTTACATCGCGAGAAACGTTTCCTGATTACGGGCGACGCTCTTTCTAACCGAGGCGGCAAGTTACGCTCACCTGCTGCGGTTTTTACCCCAGATGTCAAAAATGCGCAGCGCAGCATCTGGAAGTTGGCCAAGAAATATGGTGACGATTTTGAGACCATTGCCTTCGGTCACGGCCCGCCAATTTTGCAAAACGGCGGCAAACGGGTCAAAGCCCTGGTCAGCCAGATTTTTTCGACGGATGTATAAAAAGGTCTGCGCCCATACGGCGCAGACCTTTTTTGAAGTTGCGTTTTTACCCTACAAACTACTCCTGACCATGTGGCTAGGTTTGGAAAGCCACCGAGGAAGCCATCAGCTATAGCCATCTAATCGCCTCAGCGAAACATTAACACAGGGATAGGGCAAGCGCGTAGCATGTTACTGGTCGTACTGCCGATGATAAGGGTGCGAATATGGGAATGTCCATAGGCCCCCATGACCAACATGTCCATTGCGTGCGATTTTGCGTAGGCGACAATCGCGTCGTCGGCGTGGCCTTGTTGCAGAAGTGTTTGGACAGTAAATCCACCTTGTCTCAATTTAGTTGCAGCCTGCTCCAAACTGCTGCGGTTCTCCCCGTTATCCGGACCAATTTTGAGGAGATGACACTCCAACCCTTGGAGCAAGGGGTTCCTGGCCACATAGTCCACGGCTTTGAGCGTACTTGGCCCACCGTCATAAGCGATGACGAAACGCGTAATGGCTTTGAAATCGCGTCCAGCAACCAAGACCGGCTTATGTGCCGCCCGCACCACCCGTTCTAGATTGGAACCAAGGTGCCGACTGGCAAAATCTGCCTGTTCCCCGCGCTTGCCCAAGACAATTAGCTGGGTTGCGGCTTCCAATTCGGTAATGGTCTCTACCAGCGAGCCCCGTCGGTGAAGTGTTTCGACCTTGCCTACCCCCATCCCCGTGAGTTGCTCCTTGGCATGCGTCAAGATCAGCTTGCCCTTTTGTTGGTCAAGCTTCGCCCGCGCTTCATCCACCTGGGTAAGTTTTTCGAGCAAAGCGCTCCGTTCCCCCAACCCGATCGCGCCACTTAAATCTGTGGGCGCGGTAGATTCAGCGTGCGGGGCTTGGACATGTAACACCCGAATCGGTGCCTGTAGGCGCTGGCTTGCCCAAGCGGCATGGGCACAGACACTGTCCGTATAGCGTGAGCCATCGACACAGGCCAAGATAGAATTATTTGTCATGGTATCATTTGTCAGCGTCATCATTAACCTCAGGATTTAATTTTAATGTTTGATCATTAGCTCTAGGGCATCGGCTTTGTCGTAGATAGCAAGCTTGTCCACAATGGTGGCGCTTGCCTCATTCATCCCCACCAATTCCACCGTCGTTCCTTCACGCCGGAATTTGAGCACCACCTTGTCCAGCGCGCCGACGGCGGTCAGATCCCAGAAATGGGCCTGGGTTACGTCGATCACAACACGCTCGATCACCTCCTTGAAGTCGAAACCAGCCGCGAATTGGTCGGCAGAGGCAAAGAATACCTGCCCATAAACCTTATAAACACGTCCGTTGCCATCCTCAGCCAGTGCCGATTCCACCGCCAGCAGGCGCGAGACTTTGCGCGCAAAGAAAAGTCCACTCATCAGCACGCCAACGCCAACGCCTTGGGCCAGGTTATGGGTCAGCACCACGACCACGACGGTCACAATCATCACCAAGCTAGAACTTTTGGGATGGAGCGCCAGGTTCTTGATCGACGACCAGCTAAAGGTGCCAATGGAAACCATGATCATCACCGCAACCAAAGCCGCCATGGGGATTTGTTGCACCAAGCCGCCCAACACCAAGATCAGAAAAAGCAAGAAGCTACCGGCAAAAAGCGTGGAAAGCCGACCACGCCCCCCCGATTTTACGTTGATGACCGATTGACCAATCATGGCACAACCGGCCATGCCACCAAAAAAGCCGGCAACGATATTGGCGATCCCCTGTCCCGTACACTCTTGATTTTTGGCACTAGAAGTGTCGGTCAGATCATCCACAATCACCGCTGTCATCAAGGACTCTAACAGCCCGACCACAGCCAGTGTGGCAGAGTAGGGGAAAATAATGGCCAGTGTCTCCCAAGTCAGTGGAATATTGGGCAACAGGAACATGGGGAAAGCGTTGGGTAGCTCGCCCATATCGCCTACGGTGCGGATATCCAGCCCCATAAAGATACTAAAGGCCGTTAGGGTGATAATGCAGATCAACGGCGATGGGATGGCTTTGGTGACATAGGGAAAGAGGTAGATAATGGCCAACCCCGCTGCAACCATCGCATAGACCACCCAACTTGCCCTATCGAACTCTGGCAATTGCGCCATAAAAATCAGAATTGCCAATGCGTTGACGAAGCCGGTCATCACCGAACGGGAAACAAAGCGCAAAAGTGCGCCCAGTTTAAAGATGCCAGCGAGAATTTGTAAGATGCCGGTGAGAATTGTCGCCGCCAGCAGATACTCGAGGCCATGCTCGCGCACCAGCGAAACCATCACAAGGGCCATTGCGCCCGTGGCGGCGGAAATCATCCCTGGCCGCCCGCCCACAAAGGCAATCACGACCGCGATACAAAAGGACGCATAGAGACCAACTTTTGGGTCAACCCCCGCAATAATCGAAAAGGCGATGGCTTCTGGAATCAGGGCCAACGCTACCACCGTACCCGCGAGCAGATCGCCACGGATGTTGCCGAACCATTCAGTCTGAAGACGCGAAAAAGACATGTAATATCCTCTAAATTTATTGTTGGTACGGCTGATTCTGTCCTTTGCCATACCCAGCTTGTAATTTGAATCCAACCCATAACCATTATAACAGTAAAATTAGCTAAAAGACCTTATTTTGCGCAAAGGCAAAATACCGGTTTGCCCACTTTGCACAGATGAGAGAAGTTATGCCGTTGGGCGAGCCGCCACCTCTAGCAACTGTCGGCATTTCCAGAAGTTGAATAGGGCTTGACAGCTTATAATAATAGATGTATGATATATGCATATTTTTATATATGCTAAAAACCGAATGTAATTTTGATGCAATAGAAAACGAAATAGAAATCAATGATGAACAGCCAACCAACGCTTGATTATGAGACGATCAGTCGCCGCCTGAAATTGCTGGCCCACCCAGAACGTCTGCGCATTCTGGACGTTTTGCGCCGCGATGCCGAATGTGTGTGTCACTTGGAGGCTTTGCTCGGCAAACCACAACCCTATGTGTCGCAGCAGTTGCGCTTTCTGCGCCAGGCAGGCTTGATTGGAGATGAAAAAGAGGGCCAGAATGTCTACTACCGGCTGGTCGATCCAGAAGTGAAGGTGTGGCTCGATCAAGTGCTCGGCCCAGCTAGGGGAGAAGACCCGGAAATGGCAGCACACAAGCGCTTCATTGCGTGCCCCTGCCCCAAGTGTGGCAAGGAGACGGAAATTGTGTTGGTCGAGTGAGCGATGGTAAGGATTTTTTTGAGTTCGATATATGCAACTA
>JBBRVA010000470.1:0-6535 GCA_038247295.1 Caldilineales bacterium
CTCCTTAAGCCTATCTGGATTGGCGCCTGGCGTCTGTGTGCAAGTTCACCGCTTTGGTGTGCGCAAGATCACACAGGGTCGGGATAGCGGAACATGGTAATGAAAAATTTGATCGGGTAAGATAAATTATCTGCGATACGCCGGCCAATGTAAAAAATTCAGGTAAGAAATTTATCTACCAACCACTTTCTACAAAAACAGTGAGACAGTTTACAGCTATGACAACTTTCACCTGGCTTCTGGTTGCCCATCTGGTGGGTGACTGGGTGTTACAAAATGACTGGATGGCCCGCCATAAACAAAAGAAGCTATTCAATGGTGCGATTGCGGTCCACTGTTTATTATACACGGCAACCATCCTAGCTTCGTTATGGTTGGCCACACCAAATCAAGCGGTTCCGTTGCCACTCTTTGCTTTCGGCGCGGTTATTTTTCTTTCGCACTGGCTGATCGACGCCGCCAACCTGGCCGGCCACTGGAGCCGCCTTTTTCAACAGAGCAACGTCTGTTTTGTGCGCATTATGGTCGACCAGACCCTGCATTTGGTGATCCTAGCTTGTCTGGTGGAGTTTTTGATCTAGGAAGTCGGTTAGAGAATTAATCGTTGGCGTATGACGTAGGTGTATAATGCTAATCAATATTGTGGCAGTGTTTGCTAGGCAATTGAAATTGCCGTTAGTTTCGTGGCATGCAAAGGGATGAATCTCATGATTTCCATCAAACGATTGGGCATAGCAGTTATAAGTTTGTTGCTATTGACAAGCTGTATAGCCAACCCTACATTGCTCGACAATAGCGCTCTACTGCCAGTGGGTGTAGAACAACAGGTGGCAGCTGGATCAACTAGTAACGCAGACGAACTGAGACCGGGAGAATGCATTCTGAGCAATGTGGGTATGGTAACGGGGAAAGCTAGCTTTCAAGACAAATCCATTGATGGTACATTTGCAAACTTTATCTATGATGGCGGTGCCATGCAAGTGATCCAAATTCGCAACGGCGAGTTTTCGGCGCCGCTCATCGCGCGGCGTTGTGACGGCGCGTTCGATCCGGTTGGATTTCAATTAACTATCGGTGAATGGCGCGAATATATAAAACTAACCGGCACAGATCTGGAATTGGTTATTCAGTTGCCGAGTGAGCCGGTGGTTGTCAGTGATATTCCTGAACAAGAAGTTTTGTTTGGAACAATTTCTGGTATGATTCGCAGGCGTGGCCAACCAGTGCCAGATGACACAGAGGTACAAATCTATATTGGCGGTGGGCTCCAGCAGACCGTCTCTACCCGTGCCGGCCACTATATGGCAACGACGCTTGGCAGTTTAAGTGGTGGGACAGTAAGCTATCTGCCCACGTCAATTAAAGTAGGGACGGAAGAGGTTCGCATTGTAGCATCTATGAACAATGCCGTACAGGATATTAATCTGCCTTAATGGAGGTGAAGATCTGGCGCGCAGAGGGTTCCCAAGTTAAGGGTTTGGACGATTTGACGCCCAGCACATGAACTTGGGGGTCGACGGCGGGTGCGGCTTGCCAGCGCGCCGGCAACGCTTCCGGCGCAATCGAAGGCAGGCGTTCTAATGGTGCCGCGCTTTGGCCATAGACAAACACTGGTTTAGCGTTGTCGGTGGTCGTACTGAAAGTGGATACACCAAATAGCAAAAGGATAGTGACCAAGATAAGCAGAAAGAGATGTAATTTTTGGGGCATGATTTGAGTCCAGTGGTGAGTGCGACACTAAAATAAGGCAATGGCTAACTTTAAAACATTCAGGATGTAGGTGCCCTGTGGGCACGAAGCTTCACGAAGCAAGGCCAAATTATGTGTTTATGCACGAAGCTTCGTGGATCATGATTAGTTTGAAATGGCCTACGTAAGATTTTGTAATAGCTTGAGCGCTCTGTCCATAGTACTGTTCGCCTATTTGCCCTTATACAAAAGCCATACCTACATTCACTGTTTCCCCTCTCGCAGCCCTGTGCGCCAGATCACATTCCGCCTGTGCCAATTCACATTGCTGGTCTTCGCGCTGTCTCCTACAATCCAAGTGCCGCAACTACCATCGTTCCTAGCAACGATTCTGCCACTTACCCATAGGAGACCCAGCCATGAACAGCCCAAACCGTAGAAGATCAAGTCACACGCTTTTCTCAATTCTCACCATTATTTCAATCGTCATTTCGTCGCTCTTGGGGGCCGCACCGCCAGCCCAGGCAGCCGGGTTCACCGCCCCCACCCTGGCCCATGACCACGCCAGCCACGAGCACGCGACCGAACAAGAAGCCGGCCCGGTGATCGTCGACTTTGGCGGTGCGCCGGCCGATGCGCCGGTGGCCGGCATGGAGCAGTGGTATGCTGACAACGGCGTCGGCGCCGCGGCTGCGGAGGCGGATGTGCTGGGTACGAAGAAAGTTGTCGTGCTGCGCGTCTACTTCCAAGATTATGCCAACACTTCTCGCTATACGAAGGCCCAGGTCGAGGGCATGTTTGGTGAGTTGGACCAACTCTGGCGCAACACTTCGTACAACAAGATCAATATCGCGTACGAAGTTTCGGACCTTTTCCAATTGCCGGACAACCGCAGCAGCTACATCGACGACTTCGATGATGGCGACCTTTCCAACGGCGGCAAATACATGAAGGTGCTGGACGACGCGATTGCCAATGCGCCCGCCGGGCTGGACTGGACCAATGTCGACGCCGTAATGGTGGTGATGGCCGAGACCGGTGCCCAATTCCACCGCGGCCAGGCCAACAAATGTACGGTGGCGATGGGTCCCGGCGGCGATAACAAGTTTGTCGGCTGTGCCATCTTTAGCGAGAACCCCAGCGAAACCGACCGCCAGGTGTGGGGCCGCTGGGCGCATGAGATGGGTCACGCCTTTCAACAAGGCGGCCCGGCTCACCCAAGCAACTACAACAGCGAGTTCGAGTTGATGGACTCCAACTATCCCGGCCAGACCGGCGTCTTCGAGAAGCAGGGGAGCACGGGTTTCCCCGGCTGGTTGCCGCCGTCCAAATATGTGGTGATCGACCCAGTCAACAAGGAGGGCGGTCAATTTATCTGCCTCTTTGCCGAAGAGTACGACCCGGCCGGCGTCATCCACGCCCAGGCGCTCAAGGCGAAAATTACCGACAGCCTCTACTACATGGTCAGCGTCCGCCGGCGGGTATTGGGTGACGAGTTGAATGGTGGCTTTGCCAGCGGCATTCCCGACGAAGGCGTGCTGATCGAGCGCGTCTCCGAAGGGTCCGACCCGTGGGTGACGCTGAAGGGCAAAGGCGGCAACCGCAACAATTTGTGGAAGCGCGGTGACACCTTTACCAGCGCCGGCGGCGGCAATCCGAGCGACGGCATTAGCATTCTCGTCAATACGGTTGGCACCGATTCGAACGAATATTGCATCACCATCCGCTACGACAAAGATGCCAACCAGCCCGACATGGCAATGTACCCGTGGACCTCGCCCCCTGCCGACTCTTGGGAGACAACCGACATCTGGATCGATAGCCCGATCAATGGCTTCGGCACCTATCGCTACGGCTCTTGGAACGACTTGAGCGGCAATAGCGTGCCACGTGGTAATGGTGACGACCCGGCCGTGGGCATGGTCAACCGCCTCTATGCCCGTGTGCGCAATTGGGGCACCAGCCCGGCTACCAATGTGGTGGTCAACTGGGAAATTACCGACCCGATGGGCATGGGTATTGCCGGCGCCAACGGCTGGGCTTCACTGGGCAGCGTCGACAAGAACACCTTCCCCGCGCTGGCCAACATTGCGCCCGGCACATTTGTCGATGTTTATGTCGATTGGACGCCCAACATCACGCTGACGCCCGAGCAGATTGCGGCCGGGGTCTTCGCCTTCCACACTTGTCTGCGCGTCAAGATCAACCCCGTGGCTGGCGAAACGGCGCTGGGCAACCAAGATGGTGACAATGAGCAGGAAAATATCAGCTACTTCGAGGCGACCAACGCCGGCGGTGGCGCACCGATCTACAAAAACGTGATCCGCCTACACAATGATGACAAGGTCAACAAGAAATTTTTCTACCTGAGCTATGAAAGTGATTTGCCCGCCGCCTGGAGCTTGGACATCAACGGTGGCAACCTGGGCGTAGAACTCGGCCCGGACGAAATTGTTGAAATCCCGGTCGTAATCGAGCCACACGGCCCGGCGGTGATCGGCAGCATCTTTGGCGTTGATGTGCAGGCCGCCAGCCAGCGCAATCTGGTCAACGACATGGATGCCAAGGATGTCCATCTGGAGTTCAAACCGCTGGGCGGGGTGCGCGTGGAAGCACGCGTGCTGCAGCCGACCCAGATTGATTGCAAGGCCAACGACTTTGGCGAGATTGTGGTCGAAGGTCTGCTCGACAACATTGGTGAATTCTACAGCGAACGCGTCCCGCCGCGGGTTTTGATCCAAGGCTATGATGATGCGCAACAGTTGCTCGGCGACGGCGCCGTCGTGCCGGTGGCGCAAGATGGTAAATTTAATGGCACACTCTTTACCCAGAAAGGCAAGATTACGGCGGTGCGTTGCTTCTTTGCCGGCACGGACAAGCTGGCCAGCAGCAGCACGCCCTTTATCCCCGTGCTGGGCAGCAACGAAACCCCGGTCCCGCCCACCGCTTGCACCGAGTTGCTCAGCCCGACCCAGATCCCGTCACCTGGCCTGATCAACTTTGATGACCTGAGTGATACAAATGTGATCGGCGCGCATTACCAACCAACCTACGGCGTGGTATTCGAAGACAGCGCCACCAACCAGGCGATTATCTATAACCAGAGTTTGCACCCAACCGAACCGACCGAGGCGCACTCGATGCCCAACGTCGCCATGAATAACGCTGTCCATCCCAACACCAGCACCAGTGTGCCGATGCTGATGCGCTTCGACTCGCTCAAGACGCACGTTGGTTTCTACATGGGCAATGGCGAAGTGGTCGGCGCGGCGCCGCTGAGTGGTCTACTCGTGGCGTATGATGTAGCTGGCAACGCCATCTGCCGAGTGGCGAACCAGCCGGTGCCAGAGGATGTCAATGAATTCATCGGCCTCTACGACTCAGCCGGGCGCATTGCCGCTATTACCCTGGACTATGGCAACACCACGATCGCCGAAGTGATTGACGATCTCTACTTTGCGCCGCACAGTGGCGCGACACCGACACCAACCACAACGCCGACGCCAACACCGATCGTGACGCCGACACCAACCCCGGTTAACCCGGTGGTAGCGTTCCCATACCTGCCCGTGCAGCAGATTGTCCTGGCGCCGTTCCTCAACCCGGATCTGGCGATCCACGGCATCGAGATCACGCAGGGCATCCAATGTTTCGACCCGAGCAACGGTCTGGCCGGCTGTGCCGACAACGCCATGCCCGTGGCGCTAAAGAAAGATACGACGGCCCGCATCTATTTGAAGTACAGTCATCCGCTCTTTATCGGTGGCAGCCAGAACAATGTGCCAGTGCGCTTGCACATCTTTGCCAACGGCGTCGAGTATGCGGCCAACGCGCAAGGCCGCGCCAAGACCTTGATCGACCAGGCCAACAGCGACAGTGCCGACATCTACTTTAATGTCAACTTTGCCAACGATATGCCGGTCAGCTTCTACGCCGAGGTGGATCCGAATAATGTGATCGGCGAGAGTAACGAAGGCAATAACCGCTTCCCGGCCAGCGGCACGATCAACTTGACCTTCCAGAAGCAAGACACCTTGAAGGTGGTCGGCCAACGCTTGCGCTATCATCCAGCCGGTTACAGCGGTGCACAATATGCGGGCGGCTGGGCGGTCAACGGCGGTGCGGCGGATTGGTTCGAGCAGGTGTTGCCAATTCGCAACAATGGTATCAACTATTCAGTTGCCAGCGGCTACCTGAATTGGACCGGCAGTTTGGGCAGCGGCGCCGGCCAACACGACTTGATCCAATACCTGAACACAGTGTGGGTGTTGCAGAATGCCTTTGGCTGGCTCTTTGGCACCACCTTTGCTAATGCCGACCACGTCTATGGCTGGGCGCCGAATGATGGCTACAGCGGCGGCCATGCCGATATGCCAGTCTACCCACACGCCGGTGGGCTGGGCATCGTCGGCATCGGTACGGATCGGCCGGGCACGAGCACAGACAATCCCGGTGGCGGCGCGCTGATCTTCGGCCACGAGTTGACGCACGATTACAACTTGCTGCACACCAACACGGGTGACTCATGTGGTTCCGCGGATGGCGATTCAAACTTCCCGTATGGCTCATCCAGCATTCAGGAATATGGCTTCAACCCGATCACGGGCAAGATTTACAACCCAGCCACCACGCACGACTTGATGAGCTACTGCCCGGCCTTTGGCTCCAAAGAGGGCTGGATTGCGCCCTTCACCTGGCTACAGATGTTCAACAAGCTTTCGCCCAGCGTCGTAGCCGCCGCCGAGGCGGGCGCGGCAAGCGAAACCGGCGCATTCCAAGCCACCGATGCGGCCAGTTCGCTGGTGGTCAACGCCACCATCTTCAACCCCGAAGCGCCGGATTTCAA
>JBBRVA010000471.1:0-6530 GCA_038247295.1 Caldilineales bacterium
AAATGTTTAGGGCCGCGAACAGCGCCCCCATCTACAGAGGAGAGAAAAATGTTTGAAAAATTAGAGAGTATGGATAAGCGCACATTGGTGCGCCTGGCGATCGCCGTTGTCTTGGGTCTGCTGGTCTTTGGCGCCATCGCCAGCGGTATTCGCCAAGCGGGCTGGAATGAGGGTTTTATGATCGGCCAATTGGCGAGTAGTGGTGCTGACGGTGCGCCAGCGATCGCACCCCACCTGGCCTACCGTGGCGGCTATGGCGCTCACGGTTGGGGTGGGCACGGCTTCGGGTTGATCGGTGGGTTTTTCCGCTTCCTCTTCTTCGGGTTCTTGATCATGCTGGCGTTTAAGTTTTTCGCCTTCCGCCGCTGGGGTATGCACCGTGGTGGACC
This sequence comes from Caldilineales bacterium, assembly GCA_038247295.1. GTDB lineage: Bacteria > Chloroflexota > Anaerolineae > Caldilineales > Caldilineaceae > JAPLGZ01. The sequence continues at coordinate 390 of JBBRVA010000471.1, forward strand.
TGGTGGCTGGCACGGTGGTCGTGGTCAGCATGGCCCGTGGGGCGAGCCGCAGAATCAACAGCCAAGTCAGCCGCAGCAAACGACACCTGCCGCCGGTGCTGCACCACAGCCGGATGAGAACAAACCGCAGAATACAAGCTGGACCAACGTCTAACATAGGGTAATGAGGCAGTAGGACAGTAAGACAGTAGGACAGTGTTGGCTAGATCACTGACTTACTGTCTCACTGTCCTACTTAGAAAGGAGACATAATGTTTTCAATCTACACCTTGTTCAAATTCATCCACGTCGCGGCGGTCATCATCTGGATTGGCGGTGTCTTCGCCCTCACCGTAATCAATGCTCGGCTTGCGGGTGAAAAAGAACAGGTCGCGCTGTTATCGTTATCGCGCTTGAGTAATTTCTATGGTAAAGTTGTGATCGGTCCTGCCGCAATCATTACACTGATCGCCGGGATCGCAACCGCCGCCCCCAAAGATCCCCGGGTCCGGGCCTTACAAGGGCGGCTAACCACACTCAACATGATTAATCTGCTCTTATTGTTCTCGGTTGTGGGTGCGATGGTCTTCAAGCCTACGCTGTAAGTTTTTATCGCAAAGATTCTCTAATATTTTCTTTGCGCGTTTGGGGTAAGGCCGAATTGTACACCGATTTGAAAAATCGGTGTACAATTCGGCTCGCCACAGCTAACACCCGTCATAGCGCCGCACAGGCGGCGCTTGCCTTTTGCTAGATGATAGAGAGTCGGGCAAAATAACCCGCAAGAGTCCGCTTGACAGCAATATTGCCGATGGATGTGTGATCATGAATGAATTAATCCTTGTCGTCGACGACGAACCCAAAATCATGCGCCTGGCGCGCGATTATCTCGAACAGAGCGGCTTTCGCGTCTTGCCGGCGGGGGATGGCCCTAGCGCGCTGGCCGCCGCCCGTCAGGAAAAGCCCGATTTGATCGTGCTCGACCTGAACCTGCCGGGCATGGATGGGTTGGATGTCTGCCGGGCCTTGCGCCGCGAATCCAACGTGCCGATCATTATGCTGACGGCGCGCGTGGAAGAGACCGACCGCTTGATTGGCCTGGAGTTAGGCGCCGATGATTATATCGTCAAACCATTTTCGCCGCGTGAATTGGTGGCCCGCGTGCGGGCCGTCTTACGGCGGGCACAGGGTGAAGTGCAGACACCGGGCTTGATCCGCACCGAGGAATTGGAAATTGATCTTAACGGGCACCGGGCCAGCCTGCGCGGTGAGGCGTTGAAGTTAACCCGTATCGAATTCAGCCTGCTGGCCATTCTAGCCCAGCATCCCGGGCAGACCTTTAGCCGCGCGCAACTGATCGACCGGCTGCATGGCGTGGCCGAAGGCAGTTTTGACCGCAGCATCGATGCCCATATCAAAAATCTACGCCGCAAAATTGAAGACGACCCTGCCGATCCACACTTTGTGCTGACTGTCTATGGCATCGGTTATCAGTTTACAGACAAGGTAGATGCGTGAGCGAGCGCGAACCGTGGCAAGATCAACCTAATGAGCAACCACCGAAAGACTGGCGGCATTGGCCGCCATCTGGTGGACACGCCGCGTGGGGACATGGTAGCGCGCACTGGTCACATGGCTGGCCGCAGCGTCGCCGCCGCATCTTTCTGCGTTTTGCCATCGGCTTTAGCATCCTAATCTTGCTTGCTTCTGGGGTTATCAGCTTTCTTACCTTTCATTTTACCGGCAATGTAGGGGATGGGGAGTACAACGGGCCGCCGGTCTGGATCTGGTTACGTTGCCTCGCCGTACTTTTGCCCGTGATCGCCGTCGGGGCTGGTTTGCGTGCCTTTCGCAGTGTGGCGACACCGTTGGCCGAAATTATGGACGCCGCCGATGCCGTGGCGGGCGGGAATTTGCGTGTAAGCGTGCAAGAGCGCGGTTCGCGCGAGTTTCGTCAGCTTGCCCGCTCTTTCAATCGCATGAGTGCCGAGCTGGCGCGCACCGATGAGCAACGCCGCAACCTGGCCGCCGATGTCGCCCATGAACTACGCACCCCGCTGCATATTATCCAGGGCAACTTAGAAGGCATTCTCGACGGTGTCTACCAACCGACGCCCGAACACATCGAGGCCACCCTAGACGAGACGCGGCTGCTGGCACGCCTGGTGGAAGATTTGCGCACGTTGTCGCTGGCCGAATCCGGTCAGTTGCCCTTGCGCCGTGAGCGCGTCGATGTGGGCGATCTGCTGGCCGATGTCGCGACCAGTTTCAGCGGCCAGGCGGAGGCAGCGGGGATTGAACTGCGGGTAGAGAACGGTACGACGGCGTCGCTCACCATTCAGGGTGATGCGGGGCGGCTAGATCAAGTGTTGAGCAACCTGGTTAGCAACGCCATTCGGCATACACCGCAAGGCGGCAGTATTGTTTTACGCGCCAGAGCGGTGGATGGCTTTGTACAAATCACCATTGTCGACACGGGCGAAGGCATTGCTGCCGCGGATTTGCCCTTTATCTTTGATCGCTTCTGGCGCGCCGACCGCGCCCGCACCCACGGCGGTGGGGCGGGCAGCGGACTGGGGCTGTCGATTGCTAATCAACTAATCAAGGCGCACGGCGGCAAGATCGAGGTTGCCAGCCAAGTGGGCCAGGGCACGACCTTCACCATCGCTTTGCCCGCCGCAAGCCACTATGTGTAGGTCACGCTTCCGGCGTGACAAGTCGCTTTTAGCGTAGGTGCGGAGCGGTGAATTGCGGCCAAAAATCAACCGCGACATGTCACGCCAGAAGCGTGACCTACGGGTAAATCAGCGCACGGTCAAGACGATCTTGCCGATGTTGAGATTATCGGCCATGCGCTGCTGTGCTTCGTTGGCCTGGGTGATCGGATAGACCGAATCGATCACGGGCTGGATTTTGCCTTCTTCAAGCAGCGGCCAAAAGTTTGCCATAAAGCGTTCCTTGATTTCGAGTTTTTCTGCCAAGGCGCGACTGCGCAAGACGGACCCAATCAGGCGCAGCCGTTTGCCCATCAACGCGCCCAGGTTGATCTGTGTCTGCCCGCCGCTGAGCATGGAGATAAAGACCAGCCTTCCCTTCAACTTGAGCAGACTCAGGTTGCGCTCCAGATAGTTCGCCCCGACCATGTCCATGATCACATCGACGCCCGCGCCGTTGGTGAAGGTGCGAACTTCCTCGACAAAATCTTTTTCTTTGTAATTGATCGCCAAGCTTGCACCCAGCTTCAGACAAGCGTCACATTTTTCGACCGAGCTGGCGGTGACGATGATCGGATTGCCCGTCGCCTGTGCCAGTTGGATCGCCGCCGTACCCACGCCGCTAGCGCCGCCGTGCATCAAGACGGTTTCGCCGGTTTGCAGATTGGCTTCCATGTACATGTTGACAAAAGCCGTCAGGAAAACTTCTGGCATGGCGGCTGCTTGCGTGTAGGTCCAGCCATTGGGAATCGGCATCAACATTCCTTCTGGCACAACCACTTGTTCGGCATAACCGCCACCCGGCAAAAGCGCGCAGACGCGTTCGCCAATCTCCCACTGGCTCACATTGGCCCCAATCGCGGCGATCTGTCCGGCCATCTCTAGCCCCAATATTTCCGGCGCGCCCGGCGGCGGTGGATAATTGCCGGCGCGTTGCATCAAATCCGCTCGATTCAGTGCCGTGGCGTGAATATCAACTAAAACTTCGTCTGGCCCCAAAACGGGATCGGTGGTTGCTTGCCAAACCAGGGGTCGCCCCGGCTGGTTTCCGTCAACGTGGATAGCATTCATGGATCAATCAGTCCTTCTCTGTGGTTTTGATCAAATTGACAAGGATAAATCTACGCCCTGGGAGCGCCGGCATCTTGCCGGCAGCCGCCAGGGATGGCGGCGCTCCCAGCCGCAACTGCGTAAGTACAGAAATAATTGCCTCTATTATCGCACACTCGGCGACGTACTGGCGAGCAGCGGCTTTCTTTTTTCTGTTTTACGTCTGGCTGGCTTGGTGGTAAACTGGGTACAGCAGCGCGAGTAAATAGGTAGACAAGGAAACAGGTAGACAGGCGTTTCCCTATCCGCCTGTTTCCTTGTCTACCTATTTACCCAACCCTATTCATCCTAATAATATCATTCGTGTTATGTTTCTAAACCAGCCAACAGAAAGATGCTTTATCCATTATGAAGATTACCGATATTAAAGTTTATCCGGTGTGGGTCGGCACGCGCAACCAGTGCCTGGTCAAAGTTGAAACCGACGAAGGCGTTTATGGCTGGGGCGAATCCGGCCTTTCTGGCCGCGAACTGGCCGTGGCCGGCGCGGTCAACCATTACCGCGAATTTCTGCTCGGCCGCGACCCCATGCGCATCGGCGCGCTCTGGCAAGAGCTGTATCGTAGCCAATATTTCGAAGGCGGCCGCGTCCTCACCGCAGCGATCTCGGCGATTGATATTGCCCTATATGATATTGCCGGCAAAGCGTTGGGCGTGCCGGTCTACCAGTTATTGGGTGGCAAACAGCGCGAGTATGTACCCTGCTTTGCGACCACGGGCGCCCATTCGTTGGCGCAACTGATCGAAAATACCCAATTGCTGATCGAAAAAGGCTGGAATGTAATCCGTACGGGGCACGGTTACAGCGGCGATACGGGCGGCGATGATCGGCTGTGGGAGCCGTGGGAATCACTCGGCGTGACGGCAAAGTGGTTGACGAAGCTGCGCGAAGCCGTGGGACCAGAACCGATCCTCGGCATCGACTATCATCACCGGCTGAGTGTGGCGGAGACGGCCTCCTTTTGCCAGCGCATGCCCTCTGGCACGCTCGACTTTTTGGAAGAACCGATCCGCGACGAAACGCCCGAAGCCTATGAAGCCCTGCGCAAAATGACCGGCGTTCCCTTTGCGATTGGCGAGGAATTTGCCAGCAAATGGCAGTTCCTGCCCTATATTGAGCGCGGCATCACCAACTATGCGCGCATCGATGTGTGTAACGTGGGCGGCCTCACCGAATCAATGAAGGTCGCCGCAATGGCTGAAGCGCATTACATCGACCTGATGCCCCACAATCCACTGGGCCCGGTTTGCACAGCCGCCACGATGCACATGGCCGCGGCCGTGCCCAATTTCGCCTGGCTCGAAGTGCGTGTCTCGCCTACCGAGCAGGGCCAATTTAGCGACCCTGATCTATTCCCGGTGGGGCCGGTGCAGGATGGGCCACGCTTGATCGTCTCCGACGCGCCGGGTTTGGGTATTGAGGTCAACGAAGCATTGGTGGCCAAGCAGTCGTTCAAATTCTGGGAAGCGCCGCACTTGCATCGGCGCGATGGATCATACACGAATTGGTAAAGGTAACCGCAACCAGATAGCCTACGGAGCGAATAAAACGTAATGAAAGCCCTGATCCTGTCCGATCTGCACAGCAATATTGTCGCGCTCGAAACGATCTGGGCGCGCGAGCACGACAGCGACATCATCTACTGTACGGGTGATTTGGTGGATTATGGCCTCTATCCCAAAGAAGTGCTGGATTGGGTGCGCACGCACCAAGTGATCTGCACGCAGGGCAATCATGACCGCTATGTTGCCTTGATCTATCGTTCGGCCCCGGTCTTCGATACGTTACCCGTTACCGAGCGCGCCTGGGCGCATTATAATGCGAATTTGTTAGACGAAACCGATATTCAGTTTTTGGAGCAGTTGCCGGTCGCGCTGACATTCGACTTGGATGGCCTGGCTTATGGCCTCACCCATCTCTACCGCGATTATGAGGAGATTCGCAGTTCCCATGCGTTTATCCAATTCTGCGCGGCAACTTTCCCGCCGGTGAATTCGCTAGAGCGGTTGATCTTGGGGCATACCCATCGCCAATGCATCCACTATCTGAGCAACACGACCCTGTGGATGAATCCTGGCAGCATCTCCTATCGTCGCCAGGATGATCCTGACCAGACGGCGCATTATATGACAATCACCGATGGGGTGATTGCCTTGCCGCGCGTGGCCTATGATGTCGGCAAGGTGTATGATGCGGTTCAACAGGTGCAGGTCAAAGAAACAGAAGCGAAAGTTGCGAATTGGTTCTTTGGGCCGCGTGAGTGAGGAAGTTATGCGAGTAATAAGGCGCTGTAAAAATTAACCTTAGCATTTGTCACCCTGTAAGGGTGACAAATGG
>JBBRVA010000472.1:0-6500 GCA_038247295.1 Caldilineales bacterium
CACGACGACATCCATGCGCCGCTGGAAAGCGCCGTCAATCCGTTGACCGGCGTTGGTGGTGACCAGCAAAATGCCTTCGTAGCTCTCTAGCCGCTGTAACAGATAGTTCGTCTCCAGATTCGCATAGCGGTCGTTTGAGCTGGTGACGCTAGTGCGGTTGGTGAGCAGGGCGTCACCTTCATCGAGCAGCAGGATCACGTCCAACGCTTCGGCGCGCGCAAAAACCTGGCTCAGATTTTTCTCGGTTTCGCCAATGTATTTGTTGACCACGGCGGAAAGGTCGAGCCGGTAGAGGTCCATGTTGAGCGCGGCGGCCAAGACGCGCGCGGCCAGGGTTTTGCCTGTGCCGCTCGGCCCGGAGAAGAGCACGCGCACACCTGCATTGAGCTGTTCACCCAGCGCCGCGCCCACCGCGGTGCGCAAGCGCTCGCGGTGGCGGCAACGGCTGGCCAGGTCATGCAGTTCATCCAACATGGTTGCGCTGACCGCCAGTTGCTGCCAGGGATCCGCAAAGGCCGTCAACGGTGGCACGGCGGCGGCCAACGTTTCTAGGGCTTGGCGATTGAGGGCGCGGTGCGCCTGTTGCGCATCGGCCAGGGTGAAGGTAGCGCGTTTTGCACCAGCGGCGTAGGTGCGCGCCAGCTGTGCCACGCGCCGAATGTTGCCGCTGGTCATGCGAAAGCGCGCGCTGCAAGCGGCTAAAACTTCATCGGCTAACGCGTTGCCCGTTTGTGCCGCACCCGCGCCCCAATGCCGCTGTCGTTCTTGCCACGCGGGGATGTCTAGCGTCAACGTGATCGCCTGTTCGATGACGGCACCGTGCAAGCCGCCTTGTTTGCCCAGCACCACGCCCAGCGGTCCACCGTAACCCGTCAGTGGAACTAGTTCAATGGTTTCGCCAGGCGCGAGGTCATAGACAACCAGGGGCAAGGCGGGTAGCATGGTGGCCAATGGCCCCACCAAGCGCCAGCGCGCATCGTTCGGCTTGATCATGCCATCGATGGTCAATAGACCGCATCCCAGCGCTGCGGCCAGCGCACCCACTAGGGTGCGGCGGCCATTATGCTGCGGGCCACGCACCACAATCGCCTGCGCGGCGCCGGTTGCCAACAAGGTGGGCAGCGTTGGCAGGCTTTGTTGCACCGTGGGTGGCAGAATCAAATGGTCCAACGGTGTGAGTTGGGCCGGCGGCAGATAGTGCGCCCAGGTGGCCAGCATGGTTTGGGTTTCGCCGCGTGCCACATCCCACAGCAAAGCCGGCACTTGTAGCGCCCATTCGCTGCGCGGGGCCTCGGGGTTGACAACTTCCACCAGCCCCAACGTTTGTAATTGACGCAAGGCCGTGCGCGCATCTGTCTCTGTTGTCGTTGTGGGCCACCAGGCGCTCAACAGACCGACCGTGGGCCGATGCTGACCGGGCGTAGTCTGCAGCGCTTCGAAGAGCAAACCAAAGCGCGCATCCTCTTCAAGCAGACCCACGGTCATTAGCATTGTCAAGGCGGCGTAATCGAGTCCCGTTGCTGTGCGCAAAGCCAGCAACGGTAGATGCCCCGTCGCCCCCGCTTCCCACGCACCCAACGCAGCGATCCAGCGTGTGCGGGCAACGCTCAAGTCACCAGCGGCCAGGTTATGCTGCATCAGTTCGGCACTTAGTTCAGCACCGTAGCCAGCCAGAAATGGGAAGTGCTCGAACAGTGCATCAAGCGCACCGTAACTCTGCGCAGCCTGCTCGATCACATGCAGTACGGCGGCGTAGTAGCAGCGTTTGAAGTGTTCGGTTGGTGTGCAGGGTATGGCGCTAAATTCGGTCATTATTCTCACTCAAAATGAAAGGCCACAAAACGACCGGCGGCGGGCACCCAGCCGGGGTCGCGATCCAGGCCGCTGAGGCGGATTTGGATCGGATGCTGCTCCAGCGCAAAGGTTACATCGATCCGTGTGGCGCTGACGCTGACGCGGGCCGGCTGGGCACAGACGAGTTGCGCCACCTGCGCTGGATCGTCCTCGCCCAGTGCGGCGGCGAGACGCGACTGGATCACGAGCATCTGTTGCGCCAGCCAGGCGGGCAGGGTCAGGTTGCTAGGCTGATGGGCCGGCGGTGTGAAATTGTGGCCCGGTAATTCGTCTTCAGTGCGCCCGGCCAACTGCGCCAGCAACGCCCACACTGGATCGCCGTACAGTGGCTCACCCACCAGTTGTTCACCGACCAGTGCGATGAAATCGTAGATGTTCAGGTCGATCCCGACGGCCAGTGGTGTCGTGAAGTCGGCATACAGTTTCAAATAAATCCCCAAGTTGATCAGATAGAAGAGGCCGCCATAGCTGGTGACAATCGTCTCACTTGCCCCGGGTGCGCCCCATATTTGCGCTGCCACTTGCTCGGCTGACAAAGCGGGCGCGGCGGCCATGTCTCCCAGTGGTAACGACCTAGCGTGCGGCAGCGCTGGCTGAACTTGTTGCTCAAGCGCATCTGTTTTCACCACCATTAGACGGTCTGTATTGACTCGGCGTATGGCCGGCTTTGCGTAAAATGGCTCTGGCTGGGTTGACAAATCCAGGATTCCCGATCCAGCTTGTTCCATCTGGGACGAATCATCTGGTATACGCTGCGTGTCATCGGCAAGCGACAAAGCTTGCGCGGTGCTGGCTTCTGGTTGAACCTGCGCTGCCAACGAAACAGGATCAGCCGTACCATCGTCAACGCTCTCTGCTGCGCCACGCCGCCCGTTGGTGCGGCTGCGCTGGATCAGCCAGGTTTGCATCGCCTGGGCAAACGCCGGTGTGCGCACGCCAGCCGGGTGGCGCTGTAAGCCCAGTGCGACGCCCAGCAGCACCGCCTGGTTGGGAGATAAGTCGTTCCCGTCTAGTTCGGGTGCCCAGCGTTGCCAAGGGGAAACGGGCGTGACCAGATGACCGGATGACGCAGTGACAGTCGTTGCTTTGCCCTTGTCGCTACTTGTGTTGTGCGTGCCATCAACGGCTTGGATGAGCACCTGCTGCACTGCCGCCAGGCCAAATTGCTGTGTGATCCCTTGTAACAGGTTGTACGTATCCGCCGCCGCAAGCTGTTTGGCAAAGCGGATGGCGTATCCGGATTGCGCCAAGTGGTGCAGGGCAGCAGGGACGAATTCCACCGCCTCACCCCAAGTGGTCAGCACGGTGGTTTGTAAGGCCTGACCCAACAAGAGCCGACTCGCCAGCAGGCTGCGCCACCACCAGTTTGTCACCAGCACATCCTCCAGCCAGTCACACGCCAGGCAAGCGAGCAGTTCGGCGCGATCCAGAAAGAGCACCGCTGGTGTGTTGGCCGGTGGTGTACCCAACATTGGGCGCACCGCCTGGTGCGCCATCTGTTCAAGCGTCGTCGTCAACGCCTGGCGCCACGCGGGTGAGGGACGAAGCCGATCGCCACGCGCCAAGTTCAGCGCACCGGGCCGCGGGTCGCGCAGCTTGCGGATGCACAAGATCGCGGCGGGCGGCAGGCCGGATGGCTGCCAGTCGATAGTTTGGAGTGCACGTTCCAGGTTGAAGCGTAGGGCGTGCGCATCACGCTCGCGGCTGATGATACGGAGCGTCTGGATCGTTGTGGTGTCCATGCGTGATCAGGTTATTCCTCGCGCGTAAATCTCAGACCGCTTTGCGCCGCGCGGATAACCGCGTTCGCCAATTTAACATTGCCACCAAAGGCGTTGGCGATAGCGTCGACGTTGGCATTGGCCAGTTGGAAGACCGTGCCTATCCCTTGTCCTTTAAGCACGTTTGCTGCTTCCTGGCTGAGGGATGAGAGCAGGCTTACGTCGGCACCGCTCGCGCCGGCTTGGCGGGCACGGTCGCGCAGCGTGGTTGCTTCGGACTCAGACAGACCCGCCTTCTGTAAATCGCTCACTTCTGCACTCGCTACGTTGTCAATCGAGGCGAAACCTGCCTGCGCCAGCTTTTGACCAACCGCTGGATTCTCTTGAATGGCGGTCAAGTCAAAAAGCGTAGATTTATCGAAGGCACCGATCGAGCCTTCCGTGATCTGGCTCAGCGCGCTGGTGTGCAGGTTTTCAATCAGGGTATCGTTATCGCCCAGTGCAGTTTTTAACACAGTTTGCCCTTCCGCGGTGCTCGCTTTGCTGGCTAGCTCGCCCATGGAAGTGACACCCTGCTTGCGCAAATTCAGCGTTTGTTCGCTGGTAAGACCCAGTTGGCTAAGCGACCAACTGGCTGACGCGACAATCTCGCGCGCCTGTTTGACCAGCCGGTTCGCCAGCCCCTTGCTATTCAAAGCTGTGCTGAGTTTGTCAAAGTCGGCATTGGCCAGCGCCACATCATCGGTGTAGCCTAATTCGACAAGTTGAGCCGCCACCGTCTCATCCACGCCATCCAGATAGCTGCGTGTGGTGCGGATCTGCTCGACAGCACTACGGCCATCATCGATCAGATAACGGCTATCATCTGGCGCTTGCAGCAACACTTCATCCAAGAAATCGCTCCACAGACCGGGGATTTGGTCCACGTAAAGAATGCTGGCGTCCTTGAGATAGTCAACCGCTTTGTCGCTCACGCCGCGCAGAATGCCCTTGTCAATCAACACGGCGCGCTTGGTGGAACTGGTGGAAATTGTGATGCTCAACGGGATGCCAAAGTCGCCAAAGACGGCGTACGCCTGTGGCTGTTTGGGCACATCACCAGACTTTGCTGGCACACGATAATCGGGGGCGATAAAGATGGCCGGTTGCGCGCGATCAATGCCCTGCCCCGGAAATTCCTCGTTAAACCACGTCTGCCATTCGGCCAACCACGGTGGCGCTTCTGCTGGCAAAGGGTCGATGCGCAACATATTCGTCCAGGGGCGTTCTGTAATTTTGGGTCGCCCTGGCTGCTCTGGCAGATCAACATAATATTGCTTAGAAATAGCTTTGCTGACGAGGCTGCTGCTTATTCTGTCTGTGACCGTAAACTGATCCGAGAAAGTCGCCTGTTTGCCTGCCACCAGGGTTGGCAGACTGGCTACGTTGGCGAATGCAAATTCAGCTTGCGCGGGGAAAACCAGATTTTGGACTGGGTTTAGCGCAGCCAGCGTCAAACCTTGACGTACCGCATAGAAATCGTTGAAGAATTTGCCCGTGAATTCTGTCGCCTTTAACACCATGCACAGCCGCACTTTCTCCAGGGCCGGTTTTTCGATGTGCCTGAGCGTAAGGCAGATTGGCGGCTGGGTGCGTACTTTGACCGGTGTCAGGGCCACGGTTTGTCGCAGCTGGTGGCCTTGTTGCAAGACGAGATTGGCCACCGTTGTGGTTTGATAACCAGTGGCAACCACGGTCAAGGTATAGGTATTGGCCGGCAAGTCGCCAATCACCCACTGCGTCTGATCGGTGGACAACAGGCCCGGGCGCGTGATGCCACCACCGGTCGCGGCGACACTGCTCACTTTGGCGCTGATCACTGTCCCCGCTAAATCGACCACGTTGATCAACAAGCCGCCATTAGGGATGTCGATCGTGATCTCCTGAATCTCACCCCCGATTGCGGTCACCGCCACAGGTTCGCCCAACATGACACCCGCCGAGTTTACACGCACGGCGCAAGGGCCAGGCGGCACATCGACCAAATAACTTTGCCCAGCGTTGGTCTCACTTTGCCAAGTAGCCACAAGTTGTGTGCTGGTGCGGTCGGGCTGGGCCGTAAGCTGGATCACGGCATTGGTGTTCAGCTTGGGTGTTGTCACAATGCGGATCCGGCCTTGTTCTGCGCGCGCAAACAAGACAAACCCAGGTTGGGCTGGGTCTTGATAGACATTGACAGCCGTGGCCGAGCCGACCGCAATCGCGTCCATCAACAAGGCACGGCGCAGGATCGCACCCAGTAGCGCCGTGTCTACAGGTGTGATCCGGTTGGGCGCCAGTTGGCCCAGGAAGCTTGGCCAGGTAAAGCCACTGCCGCTAGTCGGCAGATAACCGGCGGGCGGTAAGAACAAAAAACGATTGGTGGCTTGCAAGCCCGTCAGCGCCAGGGTCGGGTCGGCCAACTGTGCCTGAAATTGCAGGAACATGGCTTCTCCTTCACTCATGTGACGATCGGCGATGGAAAGTGACCAGACGCGGGTCGCCGCCGGATCGGTGATGCGCCGGCGCACGGCCCATATATCGACAAATTGAATCCCTGGCCTTGTCCAGTGTAACACGGCGATCGGCACTTCACAGTGGGTCAGCCGGTTGGTGGCGCGCAGATCGTCGAGCAAGCCATAGATCGGGGCGGCGGTGCCAAATGGATCGCGCATCAGGTTATTCAGACGGGCGTCGTTGCTCCCAAAACAGCGATGCGCTACGCGGTTGCGCAGTTTGGCCGGCTCGCCCAGATCGTTGACAAAGAAATCGGTCAGGTTGATCAGGCGGAACTGCACGGCCTCGATCTTGTAGCGCACATTGCAAGCCGCCGCGCCATTGCCCAAGCCGCTCACCTGGGCGCGGCCTTCGCTGGCCTCACTGGGGGCAATGGTGAGCAGGTAGATG
>JBBRVA010000473.1:0-6494 GCA_038247295.1 Caldilineales bacterium
GAAAGCTGTAAAACGTGCGCCCAACACTTGCAGCAGGCCGTTGATTTGTACCAGGGATCTTTCCTCGTCGAGTTTTTTCTGCCCGACAGTGCAGCTTTTGAAGAGTGGGCGTTGGTCAAACGGGAGGACTTGCACCGGCGCATGGTGGACGCGCTGGGCCGGCTGGTGCGCTACTACGAACGGCGCAACGATTACGCACCAGCGCTCGTCTACGCCCAACGCCAGTTGACGCTCGAACCTTGGGCCGAGGAAATTCACCGCCAAATCATGCGTTTGCAGCTCTTCAACGGAGACCGCAACGCCGCCCTGTCACAATACGAAAACTGTCGCCGTGTCCTGGCCGCCGAGCTAGATGTGGCGCCGGAAGCGGCAACGGTGGCGCTGTATGAGCAAATCTACAAGGGCGATGTACGATTTTTGATTGACGATTTACGAAGTCACGGGATGACAAATCTTCTCGTCAATCGCGCCCAGAGCGCTCCCGCAAAAATCGTAAATCGTCTTCCGCTCCAGCTTACCTCCTTTATTGGCCGCGAGCGTGAATTGGTGGAGATCAGCCGCCTCCTGGGTCGCCCCGAATGTCGCTTGCTGACCATCACTGGGCCGGGTGGGATTGGCAAGACGCGCCTGGCCTTGCAGACTGCCGCCGCACACGCGGCGGACTTTGCCGACGGCGTCTTTTTTGTCCCGTTGGTCGGCGTGACGACTACCCACTTTCTGCCCCATGCCATCTTGGCCGCGCTGGGTGTGCCGCTGCAACCCCAACAGGCAGCGGATGAACAGTTGCACAGCTTCTTGCAAAAGCAGGAGGTGCTGTTGGTGTTAGACAACTACGAGCAACTGCTGCCAGATGTGAAACTGCTGCTCGATCTCCTCCACGCCGCCCCCGGCGTGGTGCTGCTGGTGACATCACGCCAACGGCTGGCCCTGCAGGCCGAGTGGCTCTTTGCGCTGGAAGGGCTGAGTTATCCACACGCGGGTAAGGAAGAGAACACAGACGAGCACGCGGCGGTGGAACTGTTTATACAGCGCATACGCCAGATGCAAAGAGGGTTTATTCCGACCGCCGACGAGCGCCAGGCCATGCGGCGGATCTGTCAATTGGTCGAGGGGATGCCGTTGGCGCTGGAATTGGCCGCCGCGCTGGTGCGCGAACAGTCCTGTGCGACAATTGTAGCTACTCTGGAACAGGGGCGTCTCCCGGCGGCTACCCCACTGCATGACCGGCCCGACCGTCATCACAGCATAGAGGCGGTCTTTGCGCAATCGTGGCGCTTGCTTACCCTGGCAGAAGCGCGCGTTCTGCGCGCGCTGTCCGTCTTTCATGGCGGTTTTCTGATCAAGTCTGCGCAGACGGTGGCCAGCGCCACACCAGCGATCCTCGCGGCATTGGTCGATAAATCGCTGCTGCGCCGTAATCGGGCTGGGCGGTATGATCTGCATGAACTGGTGCGCCAATATGCCAACGAGCAATTGGAACTATACAGCGAGTTAGAGGAAATGCGAGCGCGCTACACCCAATATTTCCTACAACTCGCTAAAGCAGCCAAGGTTGGTCTGGAGGGATCACAACAAATCGAATGGATGGCACGCATGGAGCAAGAGATCGACAATCTGCGCGCCGTCCTCCAGTGGCTTACGCTTTATGAACCCGAAGCCGCCCTTCACATCCTCCTTGATCTGTTTTGGTTTTGGCAAACACGTGGCTATATCCAGGAAGGATGCGACTGGCTCGCCGCTACACTGGCCCATCCTACGCCAATTTCACCTTATCTACGGGCGTGTGCGTGTGATGTGGCCGGCTTTCTCGCTATCTGCATGAACAAGATCGAAGAGGCAGAGCAACGATTCGCAGAAAGTTTAGCGCTCTATCAGAAGCTAGACGCAAGCGATCCACAGGTTGGCGAAGGAATCGCTCAGGTACTTGCTAGGCTAAGTCTTGGGCCCCTCTTTCGCGGTGACTACGAACAGGCCATGATGCTCAGCTTACAAAGTCTGGAGATGGCGCAGAAGATAGGCTCGAAATGGAATGCATCGAGCGCCTTGTTCTATGCGGGCGAAGCTTTCTATCTGCAAGGGTTGTTTACCCAGGCCAAGAGCAGTTACGAGGAAAGTCTGGTATTAAGTCAAGCGGTTGGTAATCTACGCAGTAGTGGCCGTAGAATCTCGCGCCTGGGTTATGTTGCCTATGCGCAACATGAGCTTGAGCAAGCCATTGCTTTGTTCAAGCAAGCACTGATCGTCGGCGCTGAATATTGGGATCGACCAGGCATCGGCTTCGCGCTCTTGGGGCTGGCCAAAACCGCCAATGCCGTGGGGCGTCACCAACGCGCGACCTTCCTCGTTGCCGCAACCGAAGCAACATTTGCTACCAACCCGGTCGTTCAATTTTGGCCCTTAATTCGCAAAGAACATGACCTGATCCTGGCAACCCTCCACGATCACCTAGACGACGCCACCTTTGCCGCCGCCTGGGCCGCAGGCTGCGCCCTGTCGCTAGAGCAGGCGACTGCCTATGCCCTGGCGGATGAGACGGTAAAAGAGAATGCCGAATCAAGCCAACGGCCAGCAACTATGTCCCCCTCACCCTAAGCGGTGCATCCATATCAACCACCCGCTATATCTTTCGATGGATGACGATGTGTCTGGTTGAGTGTTATGGCTATCCCCTAGCAACGGGATAAAACACCAGTTCAAACAGGGGGAAATGCAATGTTGACACACCTTAACAATTATGTCAAAGCAGGCATCTTTTATGCGCTGGCGGTTGGATTAGCTGTCGTTGTCGCCTTACTTGCGCCGACGTTGGGCGCGGATGGCACGGGCTTGCTCCATATGTTGACTGCGTTGGCCGCGGTTTTGCTCATGCTTTTGGTGGTGACGCGCGACGGCTATCACAAGGCCGGCTGGCAGGCGTTGAGCTTGCAGCGGGCCGGCTTCGCCAGTTGGGGATTGGCGTTGTTAGGGCCACTGCTCATCCTCGGCGTCAAGGAAGCCATGAAGGTGTGACGGGCACAAGCCCTAGTAGACTGACCATTTAATGCATAGAAAAATGTGTATTGCGCATCCTCAGACAGTCGCCGCAAAAGGAACGTACAGAAACCATCGCCGTGTAGGGGGCATCCTCAGATGCGGCTCGGTGCACATAATCGCATCTGAGGATGCCCCCTACACGACTGCTAAAAATTAAGTGGACGCACGGCTACGCACAGTAAACTTTGGTGTACAGATCCCGCGCTGCTTCCAAAATTCTGGCCTGTAACGCTTTGTCGGCCACGGCCCGCGCCACACTGAGCGCCCCAGCCATACCCGAAAATAAAACCAAGGCTTTGCGCTTACGCTCGGCCTCGGTTGCTCCCGGCAACAGGCTCGATAATTGCTGCATATAAACGAGCAAGCCTTCGTCAAATGCCTGGCGTACCACCGGCGGCTGGCGTGCTATCTCGCAGGCCAACGTCGCCACCGGACAACCGTCCGCAGGATGGGTGCAATGTTCTAGACTCAAATAAAAGTCAATGCTCTCCTTTAGGAGCGCATTTAGATTCTAGCAACTATGATTCAGGTCTGTCCGGTTTGCAAAACCAAACAGGTCTCTCGACTACACGGCAGCTTTACTTGCCAGCACCTCGACAACAGTAGGCACCCAGCGGCGGACGGTCGGGAAAGCCATCAAAAATTTGGGACGCCCCCCCCCCACGCAAGGCGCTTGTCACGGTCCGCCCGCCGCGGTATAATTTCTGCTGGAAGAGATATCGGCTTCTCCCCGGCTTGATAGTGGTTTCGTCACTTCCAGCTTGCCTCAACCAGCCCTTGTGCCTTTTTTTGCTCATCAGCCGAAAGTGTGCAAACCCATTATTTTGCAAAGGGCCAAAACACTGGTTTGCACACTTTTCACAGATGAGACCTTTTTTATCCTAATTTCCGATTGCCACATGCAAACCAAAGGAGCATAAAATGTCCAACGAAATTAAGCCATTACGCATCTCGAATGACGCCATGGATGATCCCGCCGAATTGCAGCACCGGATCGCCGAGGAAGGCTATCTCTTTTTCAAGCGCCTCCAGAACCCCGACAAGATGCGCGCGTTGCGGCGCGAAATGATGAGCACGATCCAACGCGTAGGTTGGCTCATCGCCGGCACCGATCCGATGGACGGGATTGCCGACGTCACCAAACAATGTACGGAAGGCGATAATGCCTATAGCGCAGGCTATGCGGAAGTCTATAAATTGGAAGCCTTTCACCGCGCCGGGCACTGGCCGGAAGTGACCAGCATGGTCGAGAAGATTATGGGGCGGCCGATCATGGCCCACCCGCAAAAGATTGCCCGCATCTGGTTCCCCCACTATACCGAACACACCACCCCCACCCATCAAGATTTTGTCCACTTCCAGGGCAGCTACGCCAACTTAACCTGCTGGGCGCCGGTGGGTGATTGTCCGATCGAATTGGGCGGATTGGCCGTCATCCCCGGTTCGCATAAGGTCAACCGCGTGCTTGATCATCACTTTTCGCTGGGCGCCGGCGGGCTCTCGGTCGATGAGCAGGAGCATGACGAGATCGACCCCGTTTGGTATAGCACCGATTACGAAATCGGTGATACGTTGATCTTCCCGGCCTTGACGATCCATAAAGCCTTGCCCAATGACACCGAAGACAAGCTACGGCTTTCGCTGGATAATCGCTATCAGGCCGTTGGTGATCCGATTGCCGAGCATATGTTGGATCCGCACGGCCCCAGTGCCTTGCAGTGGGAGCAGGTCTATCCAAATTGGCAAGCCGATGATTTGAAATATTACTGGAAACAGTTCGATAATCCAGTGGTGGCCCGCGATATGAGTTATGCGGACAAGGGCTTTGCCGAGGCGCTTGTCTTGGCCAAAGCGGGCCATGCACAGGCGATCTATCGTTTGCGCCGAACGATCAACAACGCACCTGGCACACCCGCCGCGCAAGCCGCCCAAGCCGTGTTGACCGAGATGAGTCTGGCCTAATCGTGATACGCCAGGCGCGTTGCATGGGTGCTTGCGCGCGATTGAGCTGCCGCCTAGCGTGACTGTATGATTGGATAAAAGGATGGACTACACGATTAGAGCGGCTTGCCTGGCTGACACCACTGCGCTCTTTTCACTCGTGCAACAATTTGTTACCTCTTTTCAACCAGAGCACAGTGCTTTCGAGGCCAGCTTGAAAGCACCGCTGGCGGATGAAAACGCCTGGTTGCAGGTTGCCGAAGTGCAGGGCGAATTGATTGGCTATTGCCTAGGCTTCGATCACTACACGTTCTATGCCAATGGAAGGGTCGCCTGGGTGGAAGAAATTATGGTGAAAGCGGAAATGCGCCGTCACGGCGTCGGCGAAAGTTTGATGAAAGCGTTGGAAGCATGGGCGACGGCGCGCGGGTCAACGTTGGTTGCTTTGGCCACGCGGCGCGCGGCGGCTTTTTATAGGGCAATTGGGTATGAAGAATCGGCAACTTTTTTCCGTAAGTCGTATAATCGGAAGTAAGCGGAGTAGTGCCACGCAATGGGCGGCGACGATTGGTCGCCATCCGCATACGGTAATGGAGTGGGTGCATATCTATAATCGGACAGGGCCTGATGGCCTCAAGGACTGTCATCATGGTGGTCGTCCCCCCTTTTTTGCCCAGAAGAGAAAGCCGTCATCGTCGAAAACATCACACACCGTGACCCTGTAAACCACGCATTGCCTGGCCATGGCTGGACACTAAAGAAGCTACAGTCGTGGGTGGCCGCGCAACTGGGCAAGTCCGTGAGCCGTAACAGTCTACGGCGCTTGCTGAAGCAAGCCGGGCTGAGTTGGAAAAAGTGCAAAAAGCTGTTAGCCAAGGCCAACCCTGAACGCCGTGCCGCTTATGTGCAGGCGTTTCAAGCATGGTTCACGCGCATGTGCAACGATCAACTCCTCCTGGTCTATGTGGATGAAGCCCATCTCCATCAAGATAGGGACTTAGGCTACACCTGGGGACCAGTCGGCGAAACCCTCTGGCGCAAAAGCACTTCGCCCAGTTTAGGCAAGCGACTTAATGGGTATGGTGCCTATGATTTTACGCACGGACGCTGCCTGCTCGGGGAGAACGGGCACTGTAATAGCCAGAACACCGTCGAGTCCCTGCGTCTTCTCGCACAGCAACTTCACAAACCAGGCTGTCAACTCGTGGTCATCTGGGATGGTGCTTCCCATCACCGCCGCAAGATCGTCCAAGCCGAGGCCAAACGTTTGGGCATTCAACTCGTTCCTCTGCCGGCTTATAGCCCAGACCTCAATCCCATTGAAGGCTTGTGGAAATGGAGGCGCGAGGATGTCACCCAGCATTTCTGCCATCCTACCCTGCTCAGCTTGCACCACGATTGCCTTGCTTTCATTGATCGCATCAATCTCGACCCAGAACAGATCATCTCTCGCCTGTGGCCCAAATTCGACCTCGATCCCCTTGTCGAAAAACTGCTGGTTTCATTTTGACTTCAGTTTA
>JBBRVA010000474.1:0-6494 GCA_038247295.1 Caldilineales bacterium
GCCCGCCGCGGACAAACCAAGCCATCAGTTTGGACCGCAAACTTTTTGGTTTAGACATTAGAAGCTCCTGTGAAACGAATCAATTGATCAGCGGAAAAGATTTCAGAATCGGTTGGCAAGTGATGATGATTGGATGTTTGAAGCATAGATAACTCCTGGATATGAGAAGCAATTAAGTAATTGAACGAACGTTGTGTTATATTGAGCGGCCAGGTTTAGAAGACCGCTCAAGTTTGGGCTTGATCAAATTTTCGGCCACGCGTGCCAATATTTGATCGTAGAAAACCTCCTGTTCATGTGCCGTGTGAAGCTTCCATCAATCGTAACGACCAAGCCACCCCACCCTACGCCTCACTGCGATTAAGGTAAGCAAAAATCGTTGCATGTAGGTGCGGTTGCTTACCGCACAATCTCGGTTAGACCACTCATGTGCGGTAAGCAACCGCACCTACAATGCCCTACCTTAATCGCAGTGAGGCGTAGGGTGATTAGCGGTTACCATCCATCAAAAAGGTGAGGATAGCGATGGCTACTTTTATCTTCTACTTTATTTCACCTTACGATTGTTTAACACAGGTAACTTGCTGTTATAATTACCGCCCAGCCCAACATCTGAAAAGTGTGAAAACAATTTTTGCATTGGCATTTCGAGCCTCATTTACGCTGATGATTACTTCCATTTAGCTTACATTATCTAATTTATCTTAAGTTTCTTGACTACAGGTTTAGTATAATGAGGTGGGCAGTTGGCAACAATAGGACATTCGGCACCCGAACGTCTAATCAGTGCCGATTGATCGCCGATCAAGTGCCGATATCGACATAATGGGCGCGGGTCCTTCGATTATCCCGCTTGAAGACCGCCAGTAAGGATAAGAGGCTTATATGCTAAAAAGGCTCAAATTATCGCTCCTTGGCACGCCCCAGATCAGCCTGGATGAAGCACCCCTGGCCGAGCCGCTGGCGCTGCGCGAACAGGCACTGCTCTTTTACCTGGCCATGAACGGGCGCGCCTACAACCGCAGCACCGTGGCGGCCGTGCTGTGGGATGCTGAATCTGACCAGCAAGCGCTGAAAAATTTGCGCGATGTCCTGCCCAATTTGCGCAAACAGTTGGGCGCTTATCTAGAGGTCAACCATCAAACGATTGGCTTCTATCGCAATAGCGCCTATTGGCTGGACGTGGACGTATTTCAACGCAGCTTACTAGCCGATCTACCGTTTGATGGGGCGCAACCGATTACAATCGACAACTCTGTTCAGCTGCGCAATGTGTTGAAGCTCTATCGCGGTGATTTCCTGGAAGATTTTTTTGTGCGCGGTGCCTCCGGTTTTGAAGCTTGGGTACTCGTACAACGCAGTCAAATGCAAAAGCTGGTCGTGCGCGGATGGCAAACGTTGATGAGCCACTATGCGCAGCAAGCGGAGAATGAATTAGGGCTAGAGGCCGCACAACATTTGCTGATGTTAGAACCTTGGCATGAACTGGCCCATCAGCATATCATGCGCTGCTTGGCGCGCAGCGGGCAACGTAACGCAGCGCTGGCCCAATATGCCCTCTGCCAACGCGTCCTCGCTACCGAGCTGGATGTAACACCCAGCGCAGAAACCACCGCCTTGTACGAGCAGATCAAAAGTGGCACCTTCATAGAGACTGCCCCACCGGTTGGCAGCCGCCCCACCGAACAAGCCACCCCGCTCTACCATAACCACAATCCAGCGCCGGCCGATCAACCGCGCGAGCAGAGCCCACCGATTGGGTTGGGCCTGCTCGACAGCGCAAGCGTGATCGCCGCGCCATCCCCAGTCCAACCGAGCGCGTGGGTGGCGCCACAAGTCAATTGGAGCGCGATTCCCCATCTCGCCAAATTCTATGGTCGCCACAATGAGTTAACCCAACTAGAAAAGTGGCTAATCCACGAGCATTGCCGCGTGGTGATGATTCTAGGTATGGGCGGGCAAGGCAAGAGCAACCTGGCGGCCAAACTGGTGCACAGCCTGGGTGGCGAAGCTTCTCCAGCGCAGGTATTACCCATCCGCAAGTCGGCCCACGCGCCCTATACAGCAATCTTCTGGTGCTCGTTGGTCAATGCGCCGCCCCTGAGCGAAATTCTCCAAAACTGGCTGCCCTTCTTGTCCAATCAGCAAGCTTTCACCTTTCCGCCGACCATCGACCAACAAATCGCACTTTTACTGAGCTATTTGCAACAACGGCGCTGTCTGTTGGTGCTCGACAACCTGGAAAGTATTATGTACAACGGCGCGCTGGATGGCCCGCATCTGTCTGGCCTGTCGGGCAGCTATCGAGCGGGCTATGAAAATTATGGCGAGTTGCTGCGCTGCCTGGCGGAAAACAGCCATCAAAGTTGTTTGTTGCTCACCAGCCGCGAAAGTCCACGCGCCTTCGCACGGCTGGCAGACGATACACATCTCGTTCGCGCGTTGCACTTGGAAGGATTGTCCAACGTTGCCGGCCAAACGATGTTGCAAGGACGCGGCCTGGTTGGCGACGCAGAAGTAGTGACGAAGCTGATTCAACGTTATTCTGGCAACCCGCTTGCGCTGACGCTGGTGGCAGAGACAATTTTAGAACTCTTCGCCGGCGATCTAGATGCGTTTGTGCAGGCAGAGACGTTGCTTATGGATGACATCCGTTATGTATTGGATCAAACATGCGCCCGGCTCTCTGCCCTGGAACGCGAAATTCTGGGCTGGCTGGCGATCGAGCGTGAGCCAGTTACCTTGGCCACCTTGCAAAGTAACCTGATCCAGCCACGGTCGCAGCACGGAATAGTCGATGCGTTGCGCGCCTTGGTGCGCCGTTGCTTAATCGAACAGGAAGGCGAACACTTTGGGCTACAAAATGTCGTCATGGAATATATCACCGACCAGTTGGTGCAGGAGATTGGCCATGAGATCGAAAACGCCCCCTGGTTAAATGCCAACCAAGCCACCAGCTTGACCGAAACCAGCACAAAGCGGTTTGCGCTGGTCAAGGCCCGCACCAAAGCTTATGTGCGAGAAAGCCAGGTTCGGCTTCTATTAGCACCGGTCGCGGCGCGGCTCACCGCAAGCCTGGGCAAAGCCAGCGTGGCGCGGCGTGTACAAGAGTGGCTCCACCACCTGCGCACGAACGCGCCGTTGGCGCCCGGCTATGCCGCGGCGAACCTGTTGCATCTACTGCTGCATTTGGACATAGACCTGCATAATTATGACTTTTCCCAGCTTGTCTTTCATCAAGCCAATTTGCAGGGTGTGCGCTTGCCGCCCGTTACCTTCGCCCAGGCCCACTTTAAGGATACACTCTTTACCGAGCCTTTTAGTGGCATTGTCTCCTTAGCTTTTTTCCCCAACAGCCTCTATCTAGCTGCCGGCACGCACACAGGTGCGATCTTTGTTTGGCGCCTGGTGGATCAAAGCCGCGCACGTGTTTTGTCTGGCCATACCGAGCCGGCATTTATCGCGCTCAGTGCGGACGGTGAACGGCTGGCCAGTGTCAGCGCCGACGGCACATTGCGCCTATGGCAGCTGGACAGCCAAGCAGGAACGGCGGTCCTCGGTCGTATTCTTGCCCAACAAGCTATGCCTTTTACGAGCGTCGCTTTCAGTCCCGACGGTCGTTTGTTGGTCAGTGGCAGTGATGATGGCACCGTGCGCTTGTGGGATGGCATCACCGGCGCACCAGGCCCAATTTTGTATACACAAACCTCACCCGTACTGGCGCTCACCTTTATGCCTGCCGGTGCGCCCGAGCGCGCGTACGGCCAGATTTTAGCCAGTGCCGGCGGGCATGGTGATATCTATCTTTGGCGCGTGGAAGCGGGGCGTTTGCTTGCCCACTGGCGAGGGCATCACGATCTAATTTGGTCATTGGCGTTTAGTCCCGACGGACGTCTACTGGCCAGTGGGAGTAGCGATCGAACGATGCGTGTCTGGCAGCTCCCGTTAGACGCCATGCATAACGGCATAGATAATGGCGTCGATAATATCATCAAGGATCCGCCGCCAAACACGTGTTTAGCCGGCCATACGGCCCATATTTATGGGGTAGATTTCAACCCCACGGGCAACATCCTGGCCAGCAGCAGTTTTGATCAGAGCGTGCGCTTATGGGATATAGAGACGGGAAAATGCCAAACCATCTTGCGCCTGCATAAGAGTTGGGTGCGCGCAGTGGCGATTAGCCCCGATGGCAAGACTTTGGCCAGCGGGAGTAATGACCAGACGATCGGGCTATGGCAGATGACAACCGGGCAACTGGAAAGCATCCTGATTGGCCATGCCAGTTTTGCCCGTTCGGTCGCGTTTAACCCCCAGGGCACCACATTGGCCAGTGGCCATGTCGATGGGTTGGTGCGTTTGTGGAATACACATAGCGGCGAGTTGGAGCGTGGCTTACGCGGCCATGTGGGGTTAATTTATGCGATGGCGTTCAGCCCCAACGGTCAGCAATTGGCAAGTGTGGGCAATGATGGCCTTGTCCGCTTGTGGCAGATGCCAGACGGTCAACTGGCCCGTGTCTTGCCGGGCTATGACGGTGCGCTGCGGGCTGTCGCCTTTAGCCCCGATGGCAAAACCGTGGCCGTGGGTGGCAATCGACCCTATGCGCATTTGTGGAATACGCGGACCGGCCAACTTCAGCGCATCTTGCGCGCGCCACTCGATCAGGTCTGGTCGGCAGCCTTCAGCCCGGATGGTCAGACGTTAGCAACGGGTACACATGCCCAAGGCATCCTGCTGTGGAATGTTGGCAGTGGTGAGCTGCGGGGCACCCTGCAGGATGCACAGAGTGCCGTACTCGGCCTGGCGTTTCATCCGGGGGGGACGTTATTGGCGGGCGGCAGCCTAGACAGGCGCGTGCGCCTGTGGGAGGTTGGTAGCGGTCGTCTGCTGCATACACTCAGTGACGCCGCCAACTGGGTTTTCGCCGTAGCATTTAGCCCAGCCGGCAACTTGCTCGCCGCGGGCACGGTGGGTGGCGTGATCTACGTGTGGGCCATCGAACAGCAAACGGATGGGACAATGAGTATCCACCTGCGCCATCGTCTGCAAGACCATTCGATTGAGGTCAGCAGTGTGGCCTTCAGCCCAGACAGCCAATTATTGGTCAGTAGCGCTACGGATGAAACGATCCGCTTTTGGGATGTCGAGAGCGGCGACTGTGTCAATATTTTACAGGCGGAAGGCCCGTATGCCGGCATGGATATCACCGGGATCACCGGAGTAGCAGAAGCGCAGAAAGCGTCGCTCAGGGCATTGGGCGCAATAGAGGCGTGGGCTGGTCTGCCCGTAAGTGGGAAGTAGCACATATTCAATCAACGCACATCATACGTACTACTTACCTTGCTTGCGAGTTCAGCGGCGATCTGCACATGCCGCGCGGCAAAGAGGTGATCGACTACGACCTGCCCCACGTCAACGTCTATGTGCCGCAGATCGAGCATGTTTCCAGTTGTGTGCTGCACGGCACCACGCCGATCATCTCCGGCGAACGCGGCATGGCGAACATTGCCGTGTTACGGGCGGCATTCGAATCGGCGCGCACGGGGCGCGTGGTGGATGTCGGGTAGATAGGCAGCGACAAAATCTCGCCTCATCGCCGAACTAAAACTACAACTTTCTACCGCAAAGGGCGCAAAGAGCGCGAAGAAAAGCAAGGTTTTTCTTCGCGCTCTTTGCGCCCTTTGCGGTGAAAATTCTTGTTTTCAAGCTTTAGCTGGTTACATCTTTATCCTCCTCACTGCTCATGCTCACCTCGGCATCCACGCCCGCGGCGCAATGCCGTCGAGATCGGTCTTGACATCGACCACGGCGGGTTTGCCGGCGGCAAATGCCTGTTCGAGCGCCCCGGCCAGCTCACTTGGTTTGTTGACCGTGATGCCGAAGCAGCCCATCGACTCGGCTATTTTGGCAAAATCCGTGTCGGGGAAGAGCCATAGTTGATCCGAGCCTGGCGTTTGGCCGCCGTAGATCGCTTCGACGCCATGCTTTTCCTGGTTGAGCGAATGGTTGTTGTTGACCACGGTCACCGTGTTGATCCCACATTTGCGCGCCGTGTCCAACTCGGCGATGTGATACCAGATGCCGCCATCGCCGGTAAAGCAGAGGACGGGGCGATCCGGTTGCGCACACTTGGCCCCCATCGCCGCGGGCAGCCCCCAGCCCAGCGAACCGGCGCAGCGGATGAACATTTGGTCGGGGTGTTTCAGGTCGAGCATCGTGCCGGTCCAGATGCCCGAATGGCCGGTGTCGGAGACGAGAATTGCGTCCGACGGCAGATAATCGCTCAGTTCGCGGCAGAGGCGTTCCGGGCGCATTGGCACGCTGTCGGCGTTGACTTGGCCGCTGACGCTTGCTTTCCACGCCTGCACCAATTCTTGCACGCGGCTGATCCAGGCTGTGCGCGGTGCCACGGTTGCGGCTTGGTCGAGCATGCGGCGCAGCGTGTTGCGGGCGTCGCCCTGCAAGCCCACCTGGATCGGATAATTGCGCCC
>JBBRVA010000475.1:0-6478 GCA_038247295.1 Caldilineales bacterium
GACAGTCCCACATAATAGACGGTGTTCCATAAGGAGGTGGGGAAAAGTTCGTCTTTGCTAAAGGCCTGGATATAGTTGCCCAGCCCAATCCAGCGTGGGGTAAGGGGAAAGCTGTATTGGGTAAAGCTGAAATAGAGCGATGCCAGCATTGGGCCAACAATAAAGATGATGAACCCGAGAATCCAGGGTGCGATAAAGAGGTACCCCCAACGCTCTTCCGCCAGTGCCTGCTTGCTCCGCTTTTGCTTGCGGAGAGCGGGCAGCGGCAACCTTTGTGCTTGGTTCATCGTATATCCTTTTCCAACAGTACGATAGTGTTTCTTGTAAAGGGTTTCCGGGTCACTGTACCCTTCGGCAAGCTCAGGGTACAGTGACCCGGAAACCCTTTATCCCAACATCTATCTGATCTAGTGCTTACGCAGTGGGTATTTCCATCGCTAGAATCTCTTCAACTTTTGCCTGAAGCTGTTCACAGCCTTGTTCCACCGTCAATTCCGCAAGGTACATCCCTTCTAGAATTGGCGTTGTCGCTTCCAGCACCTCAGAGTCGCGACCGTTGGCAGGCGCCGGGAAAGGCTTCACCACCTTGAGCAGTTCATAGTGGGGAATAATCAGGGGATCCTCAGCAATAATTGGGTCTTCCCACACATCAAAGCGCAGCCCCGGTTCACCTAACCGGCTCACACCTTCGATGCCAACTTCCTTGCTCGATAGGAATTTGATC
This sequence comes from Caldilineales bacterium, assembly GCA_038247295.1. Lineage (GTDB taxonomy): Bacteria > Chloroflexota > Anaerolineae > Caldilineales > Caldilineaceae > JAPLGZ01. Next base: position 725 of record JBBRVA010000475.1, read on the forward strand.
CACTGGAAGGTTTCATAGGGGTGCTTGCTGGAGGCCCAAATCGGGAAGTTGTTACAGCCGGCAAACCCACCGCGGCGGCCAGTGGGGCCAAGCGGGCCGGTCGAGAGTTTGAGGGTTTTCCCTTCAGGGGTAATGTCGCCCAAGACACTCATTTCCCAAACGCCCGACAACGCGGTGCCGAGCTTGCCGGATGACCACAGCGCTTGCCTGGCGTCCCAGGGACCGAGCGGGATCGCGGTTTTAAGGTCATTATAGACATCGACAATCCACTGGACACCCGCCATTGTTCCCGGGTTCGTCCAGTTGGCTTTGGTGCCATCTTCGTTCAGGGGCCAGCCATCATGGGCATCAATCGGCGTCAATGCTGCCTCGTACCAAGGCGCCACCCACGCGCCCCATTGGTCCGTCTTGCCATCGCCATCTAGATCCTTCGTCAGTGCCACCATGGCGGCATTATAGTCATTATAGGTCCAGGTGTCATTGGGTTCGTCAATCCCTGCCTCGGCAAAGAGTTCAGGCGAATAGTAAATGCCCGACTCACCGGGATGACCGTTGACGGGCAGCCCATAGAGCTTACCCTGGTAGCGATTTGATTCGAGCAAGCCTGTGAAGAAGACGGTCAGATCATAGTTGTCGAGTTCAACAAACTCATCCAATGGTTGGAGCAGACCGCGCGCGGCATATTTACTCATGCCCCAATGGGTGGCATGGCGGAAGGCGTCGCCGGCGGTACCGGCAGCGATGCGCGCCATCAAGGTTTCCTGGTAGCCCTGGGGAATCGTATCGACCGTCACCTTGATGGTGGGGTTTTCTTGCATAAAGCGGTCGGCAAGTTCTTTGCGATAGGCGACCTCATGCGGCAAGTCGCGGTCAAACATCAACACCTCCACCGCCTCAGTCGAACTGGCCGCGGCACCCTCTTGCGCCGCTTGTGGCGCCGCGGGCGCGGCAACCTGGCAGGCTACAAGCACGGCCGTTGTTGCGCTCAACGTCGAAAGCTGTAAGAACTTACGTCGGGAAATGGTTTCGCTGCGCATGGTTACTCCTTATGGTTCAATAGAAATGCAAAAAGAAGGATCAACAATGGTTTTAGGATGCAGGGAGCATTGTTAAAGTTGGGCGACAATCTCGTTGCCAGCTAAGCGCAGTTTGGGTATGACACCTAACCTGGGAGAGCCAGAGCTAAATAGGTCAATGAAGTGGCAAAACGATGCACTTCTTGTCAGCATTTTGTTCTGTATCAAGACGTTATCGTTGCCCAGAAAAGTCTGTACCACATCCGTCAGGGCAGGGATGGGACAAAACTTGTCTGGATAGCTGTACATTTGCTGTGTTTTTGTGGCGAAATTAATAGTTGTCGGACATCCGATATTTTAACATGAGCATATTGACCTGTCAAACAGCAAAAATCGGGGTCTGGCCTAGGCTGTGGGGTGAGGGGCGATGGCGGATAATGGAGATGGAATTTTGAAGGCAGCAGCAAGTTGTCAACCTACTAGCAGGTGTAGGCCATCAGCGCTATACTGATCAATTTTCTTGTCCTGTGTGATCAGGGTATAGCCGTTTGAAATGGCTTGCCATATCAGTAAACGGTCGAAGGGATCTCTAATGGAGAGGGGAGAATATGCCTAGCGGACGCCCCCAACCAGATTGCTGCGTGGTTCTGGGTCTTTCGGGCGGGTGCCGTTATCACAGCCACCTTCACCGCTGGGGCGGAGAGAGGGTTTGGCTAAATCTTCCAGCCTCTTCCAAGCATACGGGTCCTTGCCGGCGATCATTACAATATCGCGATAATATTGCGGGCAAGATATGAATCACTTGGCGACAATTCTGCCGGGGCTTTATGCCGCTTTCGGGCCGCGCACACCTGAATAGCCAATATTATTGTGGTCTGGAGGTGGTTGCAAAATAGTTTGTCAGAAACTTGTGAAGCGCAATGAAATAGCCTAGCGACATATCGCTAGTACATGACGGCGCAAATAGGCCAATCGTTTTCCTGCTCTAGGCGAGTCCGTGACCCCAGCTCTTGTAATGAGTGCAGCTTGGCTTTGGCGCGCACAGGTTGAAACGCCTTCATGAGACCGGTCATTAAAAATATGCTAGCCAGAATGACCTGTACGACCCATAAGGCAATGTTTAGATTCACTTTATCTACTCCTGATTTGAGGGCAGTTCGTATGTAGAATTGCGCGGTTCTCGGCAAAGGATCAACGCAACTGATCAGATGCTTGCACCTTGATAAAACAGAGAACGGTGACAAACAACATGCTAAAGATCGACACGAGTGCCAACGTCTCGTACATGTCGCGCGGATTCCAGCTTTGCCCCGCCTGGTCAACCAATGCCATATTGGTGGTCAGCGCGGCCATGCTCAAAAACTCAAGGATCAGCGTACCATAGAGCGCGGTCATCTGATGCCAGTCGCTCTTTTGCGCATCCGTCTGCGTGACGACGCCAGCACCACTTGCCTGGCGGCGCAGATAGAAGGCATAGAGTTGAAAGATCGTCCAGACGCACAAGAACCAGCCCATAAAGTTCTGGAAGGGCACGCCGAAGTAGCCGCCACCGTCGTGCCAGATCCACACCTCGGCCAAGGTGGCGCGCGCTGGATCCATCGACATATCCCACATTACCATGATAAAGCTGGCCAACGCAGGCACAGCCCAGGTTTGCAAGCGGTTGGCATAGGCATCAAACTTATCCAGGACGATATGCGCCAGATGCCAGGAGACATAGCCGACGGCATAGTAGGCCGGCATGATCAGCAGGGGAACATCGCCCAGCTTGGGGCCTAGTCTGTCGGTGTTGTGGTAGTGGCCAAAGGGAAAGCCGGTCTTGATGCTCAGTGATTCGTAGCACCAACTCACAAGGAAGGCGATGACGAAGAAGACCCCCAAGCGTGTCCAGCCGATCTGCCGCTGCCCGTGCAACAGGACAAAGCCCAGCATAGAAAGGATGGAAACGGCTGGGATCAGCCCATCCAATGGACTGTCGAGGAGCACCGGTTTGAGCGCGTTGAAAAGCGTGAACCCAAGATTGGCAATGTTAACCTGAAAACGCTGGTCATGACCTCGTTTCAAGTGTGGGGCAAGGAGGCTCAAGCCTGGCAAGTGGCGTTCCAGGTTGAGAATAAAGATCTGCTGCTGTCCCGCTTACGCCGGCATATGGCGACCATGTTGGGTGATATTGCCGCTTATCCTGGCAGCAATATCACCCAACATCCGCTGCATGATTATGTGGTTGATTTTGTAACGGGCGGGGTCTATATGTTGCTGCGCCGTTGGGCCGAGGAAGGCATGAAGAGATCCGCCGAGCAAATGGGCGAGTTGGCCTATCACTTGGTTGCACACTATGGTGCTTGGCCTGTTGCGCAATCCGCAACGCCGGATTTCATAAATAGTGGGAACTGACATTCCATATTTTGCCGCGCCTCTCAGGTACAGGTCCATGAAATTAGCAATGGGCATGATACTCTATGATAGAGTACTGTCTTATAGCGTAATATCATAATGTCATATCAACCGCATCCAGATGCAGTTACTCAACAAAACCACCTTTCTTGGTTTGCTCCCCTGTGATAGTCAATGGCAGCTAGACAACGGCGCTATTCCCTATATATGTCAGGGCTGGCAAGATAGTTTCTGATCAGCTTTAGCGCGCTGGCAATATTGCTGGACCAGTTAAGCTCTCGTTGTATCGAACAGGAGCGTAACCAGAGAGTGCCAGCGTATTTGCCATCGCGCGTATTTGCTATTGTATCCATTTTATTGGATAATATTTCCATTATGGGGGATAATACAGGAGTTCCGATTACTCAGGATATTAATGTGCGCATCGCGCATAATGTACGGGCGTTACGCACAGAACTCGGCTTGACCCTGGATGCACTTGCCGCGCAATGTGATGTCAGCCGTTCGATGCTCTCGCTGATCGAGCGTGGGGAAAGCAGCGCAACCGCGGTTGTGCTGGAGAAAATCGCTACTGGACTCGGTGTGCCGCTGGCAACCCTCTTCGACGACCCGAGTGCATCTGCCAACCCCGTCTCGCGGACTGCGGATCGGACGCCGTGGCGCGATCCGCAGTCCGGCTATGTACGGCGCAATATTTCTCCGGCCAACTTTCCCTCGCCCATTCGGATCGTCGAGGTCGTTTTGCCGGCTGGTGCACATGTCGCGTATGAAACTGGCGCCCGCGCGGTCATGATTCATCAGCAGATCTGGGTACAGGAGGGCAATATTGAAGTAACGCTTGGTAGCGTTACCTATCAGCTCGCGCCAGACGACTGCCTCGCCATGCAACTCAACGAACCAACGAAATTTTACAATCGCACGCACGAGCCCGCGCGCTATATTGTAATCCTTGCCACCGAGCGCTTGCGGGCGGCAAAGCGATGAAATCTGGACGAGAATTTTTGTGGAGCGAAGGAGACAAGATGCCAGGCGACATTCAGATTCGATCGCTGCCGACGATCGGTGATCGCGAACTCCGAGAATTGAGCGACGTACTGATTGACTGTGTCGAAGGTGGCGCATCGGTCAGCTTTATGCTGCCAATGACCCGCGCCAAGGCCGAGGCCTTTTGGCACGGCATCGCTGCCGGTGTGGCGCGCGGCCAGCGCGTAGTGCTTGTCGCCGAAGACACAACGGGGACCATCGTTGGCACGGTCCAGGTCATTTTAAATCTGCCCGAGAATCAACCGCATCGCGGCGACATCGCTAAGATGTTGGTGCATCGCTGTGCCCGCCGGCAAGGGGTGGGGGAGGCGTTACTTGCGGCTGCCGAGCAGAGTGCGCTCCACGTGGGTAAGACGCTGTTGGTGCTCGATACCGTCACGGGCGGTGACGCCGAACGCATGTATGCGCGGCAAGGCTGGCAGCGCTGCGGGGAAATTCCCCAGTACGCGCTGTGGCCCGATGGACGGCCTTGTGCGACCACGATCTTTTTCAAATTCCTGCACAACGGATGAACAAGCCCGCAATCGATAAATGATCCCCCTGCGCAATAGGTCTCAATAGGTCAAAATCGCTTTAGCCCACCACTTGACCCCTTCCGTTGTTTCCTCTGGTGTCTGCGTGGCAAAGTTAAGACGTATAAAGGTCCAGATTCGGACATTGTGCGCCCCGAACACGCCGTGGAGATGTTCCGTCTCTTTGGTGGCGGCATTATGGGCGATACGCCGGCCGGTCTGCCCAATGCCCAACTGGCCATCATCCGGCCGTTTCTCGACGCACCGATCAAGACGGCTGAGTGATTGGTATAAAAATCTGGTAGATGTCTTTGTCGTTCTCCTCGACGTGGTTTCCGTCGCGCGACAAGGACATTTACCAGAGTGCAAATTTCTACCTACTGTTTACCCTCAGCACAATTCTTCTTGTACTTCAAAGACATCGTTAAAGCTCAATTTAATATACGCAACTTCCAAATTGTCCAGCCCGTTTGTTGACTTGCTGACGCCGGACAGCTAGTTGGTATAAGCAAAAATAGCGTAAATACATCTATCCCTGCCCTGGCCGCGCCAACCCACTTTTACAAGAAATGAACACCAATTATGATCGATTACGTACGACAAGCTTACCCAGCAGTCGGCTGACATAGGTGCGGGCGGTAGCGGGGCTGATGACAAGGTTGTCAGCGATCTCGTCGTTCGATTCGCCCAGGCCAATATGGCGCAGGATCTCTTGCTCGCGCTCGGTTAGCCCGGTGATTAAGCGCGGATTGGTAACACTGGCTGGGGTGGCGGCTAGTTTTTGCATA
>JBBRVA010000476.1:0-6455 GCA_038247295.1 Caldilineales bacterium
GCGGGGCATTTTTTGTTGCCTACAGCCTCACCCTGCTCTGGGAGCCATTTTTTCGCCGCCAAGCCCCAGGCAAGGACGCAGCACCGGTCCACCATCCACCAGAATTTGTGCTAGTGCTGCCAGCGTTGGCCTTGGTAGTGCTGGGGACCGCCCTGCCGCTGCTGATCAGCTTGGTCGAAAAGCCGCTGCTCATCCCCGCGGTCAGCGCCATGGCGGGCACAAAGGTAGAATTCCACCTGGCCCTGTGGCATGGGTTTACGCCCATGTTGCTGGCGAGCCTGTTTGCCATTGCGTTGGGGATTGCGCTTTTTTGGGCGCGGGCAACGTTACGCGCAGGGCTCGAACGCAGCCCGTCCTGGCTGGATGGACGATTGATCTTTGATCAAATTGTGGACGCGCTCTATGGCCTGGCGCGCTGGATCACCCAGCGAATACAAGGCGGTTCGCTGGCAACGCACATCAGCGTTACCTTGCTCTGTGCGGTGGCGTTGCTGCTCTATGCCCTGTTGCAGTTGGATTGGCGCAACGATCTGCGCATCAACTGGGCGGCCCTGCCCACGTTCACCGAGGTCATCTTAGCCGTGCTGGGCATTGTTGCAGCGGTCGTGACAGTGCGCACACGGAGCCGCCTCAGCGCTATCATCAGCATTGGCGTGGTGGGGGTGGTCGTAACGCTCTTTTTTGTCTTCTTCAGCGCACCCGATCTAGCCTTAACCCAGTTGTTGATCGAAGTGTTGACCGTCGTCTTTCTGGTCTTGGTCTTCTATCGCATTCCCCCGCGCAGTCATCCACCCACGTCCAGCGCGACGCGCTGGCGCAACCTGGCGGTGGCAAGTGCCGTGGGGGTGTGGGGCTTTTTCATGGTGCTGCTCAGTGTCGAAGGGCCGTTCCTGCCCAGCATTGCCGACTTTTTCTTGCTCAATTCGGTGGATGCCGCGCATGGGGGCAACATTGTCAACGTGATCATTGTCGATTTCCGCGGTTTTGATACGCTGGGCGAGATCACCGTGCTGATCATCGCCGCACTGGGGGGCTATGGTCTGCTGCGTGCCACCCGCTTGCGCCCCGTGCTGGTGCCAGCTCAAAGCCCAGATTCCGACGAGAATGCCACTGCTGCGCTGGCCGCAAAGGAGCCTGCTCATGCCTGAACTCTATCTCTGGTTGCTCGACCGCCTGTTGACGCCTCTCCTCTTGGTGTTGGCGCTTGTGTTGCTCTTGGTGGGGCATAATGCGCCGGGTGGGGGCTTTATTGCCGGGCTGGTGGTGGCTGCGGCCTTTCTGCTCCAGATCATTAGCCGCGGCGATGACTATGTGCGCCAACTGCTTGGCCCTTATCTCCAGCCCATCATGGGCATAGGCTTGTTGCTGGCCGTGATGTCGGCCCTGATTGGGCTGACGCAAGGCGCATTTTTCACCGGCGTCTGGTGGAAGATTGCCATCGGCAGCAGCACGCTGGAGGTGGGCACCCCCATGTTTTTTGATATGGGTGTCTTTTTGGTCGTCTTGGCGGTGGTCACTTCCTATGTGCTAGAGTTGAGCCGTGGGCCGGCAGGGCAGGAGGAACAATGATTGGTTTGGTCTTAGCCTTATTGGTAGCAGTGCTCTTTGGCACCGGTGTCTATTTGATCTTGCAACGCAGCCCGGTACGGCTGATCTTGGGGTTGGGCTTGTTGAGCCATGCGGTGAATCTGTTGCTCTTTGGCACTGGCGCGCTGAAGCGGGGCATACCGCCGATTGTGCTGGATAAAGCTGCCTTTAGCGGCGACATTCGCCCCTTTGTCGATCCGCTGCCCCAGGCGTTGATCCTGACGGCGATTGTGATCAGCTTTGGCATTACTGCCTTTATGATCGCCCTGGCCAACCGGCGCAACAATCTGCTGCTACAAACAACCCTGCAGCCCGAACGCGCCGACGATCCCTTTGCGCTGACAAAGCCCCAGCCGCAGCCTGCGCTAGATGATGATTATGAGTGGTTGGAAGATGTACGGAATAGTGGATAGTGGATGGTGCGCTGCGGGTAAGCATCCACCATCCACAAAGTAGATGTAGATAAAGTAGATATCGAGAACTTCATGGAAATTAATGCAAATTGGTTAATCGGGCCGATTGTCATCCCGTTGATTGGCGCGGCGTTGGGGTTAGTGGTGGCACCGGGCAATCGCCCCTTGGAAGTGCCGCTACAACGGGCCTTGGCGGTGACGGCGTTGCTGGCCAACCTGTTGGTGGCGCTGGCGATCTTCAACAGCACCATTCTCCACGACCAACGTATGGTCTTGCAGATGGGGTTCTGGCAAGCACCCTTTGGCATCACCCTCTTTGCCGACGGGCTGAGCGCCATTATGCTGACCTTGACCGCGCTTGTGGCCCTGGCCACGGTGCTTTATGCCATGGGTACGCTGGACCAGCGCGAGGGCATGAACTTTCATCCGCTGCTGCTCTTTTTGGTGCTGGGGGTGAATGGGGCTTTTCTGGCCGGCGATCTCTTTAATCTCTATGTCTTTTTTGAAGTGTTATTGATGGCGAGCTTTGTGCTGCTCACGTTGGGCGGGCGACCGGCGCAGGTCAACGGTGGCATTCGCTATGTGGTACTCAACCTGCTGGCCTCGGTCATTTTTCTCGCCACGGCCGGGGTGATCTATGGCACCGTGGGCACGCTCAACCTGGCCCACCTGGCGCAACGGCTGCCGGCGGCGCCACCGGCCCTCCAAATGGCGCTGGCGGGCATGTTGTTGATCACCTTTAGCAGCAAGGCTGGCCTCTTTCCACTCTTCTTTTGGCTACCCAGCAGCTATCATACCCCGCATCCCGTGGTGACCGCGCTCTTTGGCGGCCTGTTGACCAAGGTGGGCATCTACTCGCTCTTTCGCATCTACCCGTTGCTTTTTCCCACCTTCCTGGTGGCGTGGCAGCCGCTGATCCTGACCATTGCCGCGCTGACCATGGTGGTGGGGGTCTTTGGCGCAATGACGGTGGATACGCTGCGCCGTGTGCTAAGCTTTCATGTGATCAGCCAGGTGGGCTACATGGTCATGGGGCTGGGGCTGGCCGCTGGTGGCCCTGAATCGGCCGTGGGCTTTGGCCTGGCCGCCGGCATCTTCTATCTGATCCACCATATGATTGTCAAAACCGCACTCTTAATGGCCGGCGGCGCAGCCGAATTGTTCAGCGGCACTGGGCGGCTGCTCGGCGGGCTGGTCAAGCAGCAACCGGCACTGGCAGTGATCTTCTTTGTGGCGGCCTTTTCGCTGGCCGGTCTGCCGCCCTCCAGCGGTTTTGTTGCCAAGCTCGGTTTGCTGCAAAGCGCATTCGGTGCTGGTCAATGGGGCATCGCCGGCGTCAGCCTGCTGGTGAGCCTCTTTACGCTGATGAGCATGGTACGGCTCTGGCAGAAAGGCTTTGCCGGTAAACCTGTTGACCTTGTGCCGTCTCCTTCTGCCCAGCAATTGCGCCAACGCCAGTGGCTCACCCTGGTACCGATTGCCCTGTTGATGACACTCAGCCTGGGCATTGGTCTCTTTAGCGGGCCGGTCTTGCGTTGGTCGAGCGTTGCCGCCGCGCAAGTGCTGGATCGAGCAGGCTATATCCAGGCCGTCGCGCCAACGGATGAGATCCCGTTGTTAAAAAAAGTGACAAGTAAATAACATAGAGGATTATCGTGGAAAGAGCTATCCAGACCCATCCTGCCCGCCAGTGGGGGGCTGAAAACACAAAGTTACTGGCGTTGTTCTTTGTCAACCTCGGCCTGACCATTCTCTGGCATCTGTTTTTGCCGGCCTGGGGCGCGCTCGATTACCTAATTGGCTTTGTCGTCGGCGCGTTGGTGCTGTCGATCTATGAACGACCCTATGGGCAACGGCTCTACTGGCTGCTAAGCTTTCTGCTTTTTGTGGGGAAAGAGATTGTGGTCAGCAACGTTACGCTGGCTGGGTTGATCCTACGGCCAGCCCCACAACTATCACCCGGCATTGTGGCAATTCCATTAGCTGTGACGAGTGATCTGGAGATCACGATCCTGGCGACGATCATCACGTTGACGCCGGGAACGTTGAGTCTGGATTTGGGGCAAGATGCGCAGGGCCAGCGTGTGCTCTATGTGCATAGCCTGACCGTCGCTGATCCTGAGACACTACGCAGGAATATTAAAGATACCTTTGAACGCAAATTGCTGCGTGTGACACGCGGCATTGTTGATTAAAGTTGATTAGATTGTGCTCACTATAGAGGCTGGACAGAGAAGACTATGGATTTCTTTTTGATCACCCTGGATATATTGCTTGCCCTGTTGGGGCTTTCGTTGGCTTTTTGTTTTGTGCGGCTCTATCGCGGGCCAGATGTACCCAACCGCACTGTCGCCTTTGATCTGATCGCCCTACACGCCGTGGGTTTGATTGCCCTCTGGGCGATCCGCAACGGCGCGCCTGTGCTGCTCGATATTACGTTGGTGACCGCGGTTTTGGGCTTTCTGGGGACACTCGTCTTGGCACACTATTTAGAACGAGCTGGGCATGAGGAGTAACCCATGAGGAATAAACTATGACGAATGCCGAAGTTACAGTTTTGATCTTGACCGCCATTGGTGTCTTTTTTATGCTGGTCAGCACCTATGGCATTCTGCGCCTGCCCGATGTCTATCTGCGTATGCACGCCGCCGGCAAAGCTGCCACGTTGGGCGTCAGTTGTTTGATGATCGCAGCGGGAATTTACTATCCTGATTATCTGGGACGGATGATCGTGCTGGCGCTGGTCTTCTTTGTCACCGCGCCGATTGCCACCACCAGTATGGCGCGGGCGGCCTATCGCACCGCCAAACCGGCGGAGAAATTGGTTTTGCACTATGATGAGTTGCGCGATGATAAGCTGCGTCTAGACGAAGCCAAATAAACTTAGCGGGCCATGCGAAAGCCAATGTGTTCGCGCCGCCGGGTGGGGTAGCTCAAACTGCGCATCGCACAGCGCACAAAGTCGGCCGTGGGGCTGGCAAATGAACCGCCACGCAGCACACGCTGAGCACCGCCTTCATGGGTTTCGCGGCCATCGTCGGCAAGATAGGGGTAGGGTGCATAGACGCTGTTTACCCATTCCCAAACATTACCCGCCATATTCAACACGCCATAGGGACTAGCACCGCGCGGGTAGTGATCAACCGGGGTGGTGTCTTGCTCGGCGCGCGCATAATTGAGCCGGGTGGCATCGGGGCGTGCATTGCCCCACGGGTAGCGGCGGGCTTGGCCGTCGGCAGTGGCCGGGCCGCGGGCCGCCTTTTCCTACTCGGCTTCGCTGGGCAAACGCCCACCTGCCCAGCGGCAAAAGGCTTGGGCATCTGCCCAACTCACGTAAGTGACGGGTAATTGTTCGCTTCCAGCCGGTAGTTGACCCCCCTGGCCAATGCCCCGGTGCTGGGTGCTGGGTGGCAGCCACAAAACATTGATAATGGGCATTGGTCACTGGCGTGCGGCTTAGGCAAAATTCTGGCAACCAGAGCCGTTGCTGCGGCTGTTCATTGGCCAAGGGCGGCGCGGCGGCCCGCTACCCATCAGGAACGGGCCCGCGGGAATGGTGAGCCAAGTGGGATTATACATTATGGTCTTGCGCGATTGGCGCGCAACAACGTTGTCCAAAACGCTACGGCAAAAAGCCCGTGACCAATCGTTGCTGGGTTAAATGTCCCTGCGCGCAGCCAAGTGAGGAGCCAGGCAAGGGTAATGGCCGTATGAAAGATGGCAAAGGTAATGAGGGCTGGTCGAATTTGTTTGCCGTCGCTGATGCCAATCGCGAGCGCACTAAAGGTAGTAAGCGCCAGCGCGTTGCCGGCCAAGATCAAATTGTTAAGTAAAAAAAGCGCCATCAACGTCACTATCAGTTCAAATAGCGTATTTAAGATAAATAGAACGCGCATTCTCACCCCTCTCGTCAACTTTGCTACGCTTTCATGTTATGTGTTTTTCAGTTATAGCGGTGATCGTGTTGATCTTCGCAACGCGTCACCCAGCCATGCGCTACCAACTTTTCAACCGTTTGGCTGACTGCCGCTTTGGTAATCCCCAACTGTAAAATTTCTTGTTTCCATATAAATCATCCCGAAGTGGTGCGCTGTGGCTCTTCAAAGAGGTGACCCAACCGCACGAGGAAAACGTAGATGGTCTTGCCTGCAATCTGCGTCACATACTCAAGTGCCTCGTCGGGCAAGATTCACGGCGGCAAAGTTGCGGTGGGCACGACACGCCAAAGCTATACGAAAACTTACAGTATCTTCTATCGACATCACTTTACATAGACCCTTTTTTATTGGCTAACCAACTATAATGCAGTATAGGACTTTGCTCTGGGCGCGTCAAAATAGGAATCGGGTTGATACGCAAAAACAGAACCGGTTTACAAAAAGGAGTCGGAGGGTGAATCTATCGCTTTTTTAGATCATGGTGCGCACCAACCCGCCGCGCTACCGTAAGGATAGC
>JBBRVA010000477.1:0-6455 GCA_038247295.1 Caldilineales bacterium
CACATTTTGATCGCTCATCGCCTGGGCGACTTTGGCCAGCGAGGTAGTGGGGCGGCAGGCAAAGATCTGCTCTTGCATCACATCGCCCACCACTTTGCCGTTGCCATTCGTCGCCACCACTTTGTCTGTCCCCTCGATCACAGCGCGTGGGATTTCGAGGACTTCCTCAAAGCCGCGGCGGACGCACAGCAGATTGTCTTGCACCACCTGTTCGCTGCGTTTGCCAAAGTATTTGCGTAGGCTTTTCTCCACACCCACCATCAATTCTTGCTGGCTGACATTGTGCGTCTTGAGGAAAGGTGTCGCTTTCAAAAAGATACCTAGCAGCACAATGCCCTGCATGCGCACCTGCAAATCTGGCTCCGAAGCCACTTCACGCGCAATCGCCGCCGCGTCCAGATAGAGCACGTGGATCCCCTTACGGCGGATCAGGCGGCGCGCATTCTCGGGGATATTGGCCCAAACCGCGCTCGGATCGCTGTGGCGCGCCTGCACAAAAATGGCGCCCCCGTCCTGTAAACCGGCCAGCGGATTGCCCGTGCTAAAGGCATTGACATCGTTGAGCGGCACGAACTCGACAAAGTTCAGCTCACTGTGGGTGCGGATCGGGGCCTCCGACGCAGTTAGATAGTAGGTGGTGGGCAGCCCCTTCTTTTCCGAGCCATATTTGGGGTAGGCTTGCACGTACAGATCGAACAGATCGGCGACGATGGTGGCGATGACCTTGTTGGTGGTCACCGAACCGTAGCCACCAACTGAATGACCGCGCATCGAGAACGAACCGGCCGGGCGCACGTCAGGGTCATTGGTGTTGGGCAACGCCAGCGGATGTTTGATGCCGAGCACAAAGTAGCGCGGCCCTTGATTGATCATGTTATCGACCACAGCAATAAAATCGCCCGGCCGGATGTCGCGGCTGCCCAGCCCGGCCGATCCGCTGTAGATCAACGGCAGGCGGTGGACGCGCGGATAATCGGGTGTGCCAACCAAGGCGTCGGCAAAGGCGGCTTTGAGTTCCGCCGTCAGTGGGTTGCTCTGCCCCATCGGGTTGTCCATGCGCTCGACCACGGCAATCGCCTTGGTATGGGCCAGAATTTGCACCAATTCCGGGCCAGGGAAAGGGCGGAAGCTGGTGACATGCACCACGCCCACCTTTAGCCCTTTGTGTTCGCGCAGATAGTTGCAGGTCACCTCGGCAGTTTCGGCCATGCCACCCATACAAACAATGGCATACTCGGCGTCGTCCATGCGGTACGGCTCGATCAGGTCGTAGCGGCGCCCAGTGAGTTGGTAGAACTCGTCCATCGCCTGCTTGAGAATTGGTTTAACCTGGTCATAGAAGGCGCGTTGGGCAATCTTGCCCTTCATGTAGCTGTCCTGGTTCTGCACCACGCCCGACATCATTGGTCGCGTCGTATCCATCAGGTTCGTCAGCTTGTCGCTCGGTGCGCCGATAAATTCTTTCATCAATTCGGGTTCGGGCAGCAGGACATTTTCAATCGTGTGCGTGGTCAGAAAACCATCTTGGGCGTTGAGGAAAGGGGTCTGGCTATCTTCGGCGGCGCGCCGGGCAATCAAGGCCAGATCGCCAGCGCCCTGCGCATTTTTGGCTATAATCAGGCCCCAACCGGTGTCTGCCACGCCCATAATGTCATCGTGACCCGCATGCACGTTGAGACCTTGGCTGGTGAGCGCGCGCGCGCGCCGATGTGAAAGACGATCGGCAGGCGTTTACCAGAGATCACGTAAAGCACTTCTTTCATCAGGATCAAGCCTTGGCCCGATGTGAAGTTGGTGACGCGTCCGCCTGCCACCGCATAGCCTTCCGCCGCCGACGCGGAAGAGTGCTCACTTTCCGGCTCCATAAAGATCAGCGGGTCGCCCCACAAATTCGTCTAGCCATTGGCGACGGCTTGGGCATAATTTTGGCCCATCACTGTCGACGAGGTAATCGGGTACGCGCACGCGCCTTGTGTAATGTGGGTTTCCACCCAGCTTACCGTCCCACTACCATCCGCTGTTGTCGGCAGGCCGGGGTAACGAACTTCACCAAGGGCCTTTCCATTTACGTTCATCATTGGCACCTCCAGTTACACATGAACAATGGTTTCTACTCGATGGCAATATTCAATTTTGAAAGCTTACATTATAAGTGCAAAAAACGGGTGAGGATTTTATTGCGACCATTATACTCGCGTTGTTGCAAAAAGGGAAGGGGTAGAAATATCCCTATAAAAACAGGCAACCGCTGAATTTATTTTGGTCCTGACTCATAAGCTTGGTATAATCGATAGGATAGTGTAAAAAAGGGCCTTTTCCCTCAGAAAGTCTCCTCGTTGCGGGTCCGAAGCCCGCCCCAGGCCATCAGGATCGCCTGGATAAGGGTAAGTGGACGATATAGCCAAACGATATGGTTTAACACAAAATGATGTAAAACAACCGATGTAACGATGTACCTTACGATACCAGACCCACCGGCGCGGGTGATTGTGGCAGCCATCGCAAGATAGCTGTACAAGCGCCGCGGTGAATTCTTGCGCCGAAGCTAAGATTCGGCGCCAATCTGTACAGAAGGAGAATTGGATCCATGACAATATCGGTCATCACACCAGCTCAAATGAAGGCGGTGTCGCTAGACACCACTGTTCCCTCTTCGCAGGCGGCGAACAGTTTTGAGCGAAGTGTCCTGCCTACCGAAAAACTGAGCGAAATGTACCGCACCATGTACTTGATTCGCCGTGTGGAAGAATCGCTGTTGACATTGGCCGAATCGGGCAAAATTGGCGGCGCG
Organism: Caldilineales bacterium; assembly: GCA_038247295.1. Taxonomy (GTDB): domain Bacteria; phylum Chloroflexota; class Anaerolineae; order Caldilineales; family Caldilineaceae; genus JAPLGZ01. The sequence goes on from JBBRVA010000477.1 coordinate 2,792, forward strand.
ATGCATACCGCTTTGGGCCATGAAGCCAATGCCGTTGGCACCGCCGCCGCCTTGCGCGCCGAGGATTATCTCACGTGCACATACCGCGGTCATCACCATTCGTTGGCGCGGGGCATGGATGCCGGCCGTGCCATTGCCGAAGTGCTGGGTCGCGCCGATGGTTTTGCCAAAGGCAAGGGCGGCTCGATGCATTTTATTGACCCTTCGTTGGGTCTGATGGGCGCCAATGGCATTGTGGGCGCCCAGGTTCCGCATGCGGCCGGCATGGCATTGGCCAGCAAAATGCGCGGTGACGAACGCATTGCCATCACCTTTTTTGGCGAAGGTGCGCTGTTCCAAGGTTTGATGCACGAAACCTTTAATATGGCGCAGAAGTGGCGTCTACCGGTAATTTTCTACTGCGAAAATAATCGCTATTCCGAAATGACACCCACCAGCCGCACTTCGTCCATAACTGATATTTATATGTTTGCGCGTGCTTATGGCATGGAAAGTATGCAGATCGACGGCAATGATGTCGAATCCGTTTATCAGGCCGTCAGCCAGGCCGCCACACGCGCCCGCGCCGGTGAAGGCCCCACCTTTATTGAAGGCATCACCTATCGCTTGGCCGGCCATATGGCGAAAGATCTGGAAACCTACCGCAGCAAAGAAGAGATTCAGATGCAGCGCGAGCATGAGCCATTGGTGGTCCTCGCCAAACGGCTGCTGGAGTCGGGTGTCGAAGAAGCCGCTCTGGCCGAAATTCGCGATGAGGTAGAAAAAGAAGTGGCCGCCGCGGTTGATTTTGCCCAAAACAGCCCCATGCCTGCGCCCGCCGAAGCTTATACCGATGTCTATGCCAAGTAGGGGTAAAAGGCTCAATCGTGATTATTCCGATTATCTGGTTACGTCTGAGAGGGTGAGCGGGTGACAAGATGACAAAGGGATGTCCCTCTGTCATCCTGTCATCCCCTCATCTTGTCACCCGCTCACACCAAGAATTTAATCGGAATGAAGTCTAATTAACAAGGAAGAAGAATGCGTAAAGCACAATACATTCAAGCAGTAAACGAGGCGATCAAAGAAGAGATGCGCCGCGATGAAAGTGTCTTTCTGATTGGTGAAGATGTCGGCTATTACGGCGGGCTCTTCCGTGTCACGCGCAATATCCAAGACGAATTTGGTAGTTTTCTGGAAGATGCGGAAAACGGGCGCGTCGTTGATACACCGATCAGCGAACAAGGTTTTATTGGCATGAGCATCGGTGCGGCCATGGTGGGCATGCGCCCGATTGTCGAGCTGATGTACATGGACTTTTTCATGGTTGCCGCCGACCAGATTTTCAACCAAGCGGCCAAAATGCACTACATGACCGGCGGCTTAGTCAATGTGCCGATGGTGATCCGCGGTCAGCATGGCGCCGGCAAACAATATGGCTCGCAGCACAGCCAGAGCGTTGAGAGCTCCTTTGCCCAATTCCCGGGCATCAAGGTCGTCTCGCCTGCCACGCCTTACGACGCCAAAGGTTTGCTCGTCTCGGCCATTCGCGATCCCAACCCCGTCGTCTTTTTAGAACACAAGATGCTCTACTTTACACAGGGTCAGTTACCGGACGCGGGTGAGGAATATACAATTCCGATTGGCAAGGCGGATATCAAGCGCGAAGGCAAAGATTTGACCCTGGTCACCTTTAGCTACTGCTTGCTGCAAGCCTTGGAAGCCGCCAACGAATTGGCGCAAGAGCACAATATTGACATTGAAGTGGTCGATCTGCGCAGCATTGTACCGCTCGATATGGAGACCGTGCTGGCTTCTGTGCAAAAGACCGGCCGTTTGCTCACCGTGCATGAATCCCAAGCCAACTGCGGCATCGGCGCCGAGATCGTGGCCCGCATCTACGAAGAGGCCCCGCATCTGCTCAAAGCGCCGGCCCGCCGCCTGGGCATGGCGCCCGTTTCGATCCCTGTATCCCAGGCGCTGGAACAAGAGATCCTACCGTGGAAGAAGAGTATGAAGGCGGCAGTGGTGGAGATGATGCGGTAAGGAGTAATCAGTAAATCAGTAGGATAGTAAGACAGTAGACGAGTCACCACTGACTTACTGTCTCACTGACTTACTGTCTCACTGTCCTACTGATTTACTGTGTCACTGCTCATTCTCTTCCCAGCATTGACGATTGACGACTTTGGACAACGAGCGAGGACAAACATGGCGACCGAGATAAAACTCCCCGACTTAGGAGAAGGCATAGAAGATGTAACCATCAGCCGCTGGCGCGTCAAGGAAGGCGACGAAGTCAAAGCCGGTGATGTGATTTTAGAAGTGGCGACCGACAAGGTGGACCAGGAAGTAACCGCGCCCGCCGACGGCAAGCTGCTCAAGATCAATTTCAAAGAGGGTGAATTAGCCCCCGTCAGCGCCGCGCTGGGCGCGATTGGCGCCGCTGGCGAAAGCGTGAGCGCCAACGGCCAAGGGGCCACCGGTGCGAATGTAAGCGAAGCCGGCACCCCCGCCCGCGAACCGGATGCCCCTGCTGCGCCAGGCAAAGAGCCATTGCCGATTGGCGAGGAAGCGCCAGCGGCGGAAAAACGCCCTGCACCTGAGGAAGCGCCTGGTCCCGGAGATGCGCACCAGCCCGCGGCATCCGAAAACGGGCAGGAAGTCAAGGCTACCCCGGTGGCCAAACGGATTGCGGCCGAACAGGGCATTTCGCTTAGCAAAGTGACCGGCACTGGTCCTAATGGACAGATTACCAAGGAAGATGTGCTCGGCTTTGCCAACGGTACAACGTCGGCGCTGGCCGCCCCAGCAGAGAAGAAGGCAGGACTGCCTGGCGACCTGGCCGATGTTGCCAGCTTGAGCGTGCGCCGATTAGCGGCCGATCACAACATCAACCTGGCCGAGATCGCGCAAGGGCGACCATTCAGCGCGCTCACCCGCTACGACGTGATGCGGGCCGCCAATATCCCATTCGCCGAAGCGTTGGTAGCCCCGGAACCTGTAGCCCCTGCCGTCCCGGCTGCGCCCATACCTAGTACACCAGCGCCTGCCCAGCCCGCCGCAGCAAAGCCAGCCACACCTGCCCCAGCGCCCGCCGCGCAACCAGGTGCGGGCGAGGAATTGATCAAACACTCCCGTATGCGCCAGGCGATTGCCCGCAATACCAGCCAAAGTATCTTTACCGCACCGCACGTCACTACGATGTGGGATGTGGATATGACCGCCGTATTAGCGCATCGCAAGGCGAACAAAAAAGAGTTTGAAAAAGCCGGCGTCAACCTAACCGTCACCGCCTATCTGATCGAGGGCGCGATTGCCGGCCTGCGCGCCGTACCCGCCGCCAACGCCACCTGGACCGATGAAGGCGTGATCATCAAGCGTTATTACAATATTGGCATGGCGACCTCGCTGCCCATGGACGCCAACGGCATGGGCGGTCTGATCGTGCCTGTGATCAAAAACGCTGGCGACCTTAACTTGATCGGCATTGCCCGCGCTGTCAACGAATTGGCCGAAAAGGCGCGCGCTAACAAGCTGACCACCGAAGAACTACAGGGCGGCACCTTTACCCTGAGCAACTATGGCACCTCGGGCAGCCGCTTCCAGACGCCCGTCATCGTCCAGCCCCAGGTGGGCATTCTTGGCACCGGGGCGATCGAGAAGCGCCCAGTCGTTGTCAGCA
>JBBRVA010000478.1:0-6440 GCA_038247295.1 Caldilineales bacterium
ACTCTTCACCTCGATCGCCACCACTCGACCATCGGGGTACTCCAACACGATGTCGACCTCGGCTCCACCACGGTCGCGGAAGTGCCACAGCGCCGGCTGGGTCTCCGACCAGCTCGACTGCTTCCGGAGCTCATTGACCACGAAGGTCTCGAGCAGACTATGAGCACTTGGCAACTTTGGTATTTGCGTCACATCACCGGTGAAACTGTCGCTGGTCCGCCCCAGATTCGCGGCATTATTGGCGATCTAGCCCGCCCCGGCGACGTACGCAGCCTGGGCATTGCCATGCGTGCTAGTGTTGCCTTGCGCTCGTTTACGCGCGGCACCAATTTACTGCGCATAGAGGTCTTACAGGGTGATTATGGCAAGGTGATCGCCGCCCTCTTCTTCTTTCATTTTGCGCAATTTTTGCCGATCCCACTCTTTCCGATCTACTGGGTGGAACGGCTGCACTTTTCCGACGGTGTGATCAGTATCGGCACGGCCGTTTTTCATGGCGCCGTCCTGCTCGGCTCGCTGCGCTTGGGGCAGATGACGACCCGTTGGGGCAACCACAAATTGATGTGGATGGGTGTATTACTGCTCAGTTTTCACCCTTTGCTCACTGCCTTTACGACGAATCTAAGCATCTTTCTCTTCACATCCTTGATCGGCGGCGCGGCTTGGTCTCTGGTTGGCGGTGCGGTCGGTAATTATCTGCTGGAAAAGGTGCCAGCCACCGATCGTCCTGCCTATCTGGCCTGGTACAACCTGGCCCTGAACGCCGCGGTCTTACTCGGCTCACTAGGTGGACCTTGGCTGGCAGAGCGGATCGAGCTAAGTACGGTATTAATTATCTGCTTTGTTGTCCGCGCACTCTCGGCCTATGCGATCTGGAAAGCGAAATGATTGACGATTTTTGATTGACGATTTACGCGCCCAAGGGGCACCCGGCATCGTCAACGATGCAGCTTCGTCAATCGTCAATCACTAGTCCTTGTAAGATCAGCACGGCGCTGGCTTCATTGGTGGCGAGGGGCACGTTATAGACGTTGCAGATGCGCAACAGACCTTGAATGTCTGGTTCGTGTGGATGAGCGTAGAGTGGATCAACGAGAAAGATCACAGCGACGACCTTGCCTTCGGCGACGCGGGCGGCAATTTGGGCATCACCACCCATCGGGCCGCTCAACATCCGTTCTACGACCAAGTTGGTCATGCGCGCAACACGTTCGCCGGTCGTGCCGGTAGCGATCAGGTGAAACTGTTCAAGCAAGTCGCGTTGGGCGATAGCCAACCGTATCATATCATCTTTTTTACCATCGTGGGCGATTAGAGCCACAGTTTGGGACATAAAAATTCCTTTCTTAGCCGATGATTGGCGTGCGTGGGTGCCTTTGGGCGCGTCGTTCATCGCTTCCTGGCCAATTGGATAGTCGGTACTTGATATTGAAGCGATCCTGATCTAATATCCACTATCAAGTATCGAGTCATCAACTATGAACAATGCCAACCTGCTAATTTTAATCGCTGTGCTCTTACCGCCCAAGGCGCTCGACATCTTGGGCAAAGTTGTCGATGAACGAACGCTCCAAACTCCGTATGGGGATTTTGGGCCATTAGCCTTGCGCGTGGCGCCCGGCCAACCGGCGGTTTGGGTCGGTCCTTATACGGGCTTGCCTACACGCACCGACCCGCGTGCCACACTGATCGCCGCTGGCTTGCTGGGCTTACAACGCGTTCTGATCTGGGATGAAGGCGTGGCGGTGAATACAACGCTGCGCCGCGGTCAAACAACAGTTGTCACCGACTATATCGACTGGACATGCCACCAGCCGGCGACTTTTTCTGCCGACAAACATGTGCATATGATCAGCCATGCCGATACAGAAAGCAAATTGCCGGGACCGCCATTCTGCACCCAGATCAATGCTGCGCTGTGCCAAGTCTTGCCGCTCATTCCCCAAGTGGTCTATCTGGGCGTTGATGGGCCCCGGCGTGAGACGGCCGCCGAAGCGCGCATGTTTCGGCTACTCGGTGCCGATGTGGTGGGATCGAATCTGACGCCCGAAGCCGCGCTGGCGAACGAATTGGGGCTTTGTTTTGCTGGCCTGGTAACGATTGGCAACCGCAGTGCCGACCAGCCGATGCTGGATCCCCAAGGCGAGTTGCGAACGGGGTTGGAAGCGACATTGCAAGTGTTACCAGATTTTATACGTGTATTGGATACCCTGCCAACCTGTTTGTGCGCAGGCGAATTGTAAACTAATGAGAATGAGAGGAAAATTCATGGCTACCATCCACGGTTTTGAATTAATTCGTGAAACGACCATTGCCGAACTCAACACGCAGGCGCGCATCTATCGCCATGTGCAAACAGGCGCCGAGTTGCTCTCGATGGTGAACGATGACGAAAATAAAGTTTTTGGCGTCACTTTTCGTACCCCGCCAGAAGACTCGACGGGCATTGCGCACATTATGGAGCATGCCGTATTGGGCGGCTCGCGCAAATATCCATTAAAAGAGCCTTTTGTACAGTTGATCAAAGGTTCGCTGAAGACGTTTCTTAACGCCATGACCTACCCGGACCGCACGGCCTATCCGGTGGCTAGCACCAATCTGCAAGACTTCTACAACTTGATCGATGTCTATCTAGACGCCGTCTTCCACCCGCTGATCACGCCACACCACCTCGATCAGGAGGGCTGGCACTATGAACTGGAAAACCTCGACGATCCGTTGGTCTATAAAGGCGTGGTCTTCAACGAGATGAAGGGCGCTTATGCGTCGCCCGACAGCGTACTCTACCGCGCCAGCAAAAAATCGCTCTTTCCCGACAACAGCTACGGCTATGATTCAGGTGGTGATCCAACCGAGATTCCAAACCTGACCTACGAACAATTTAGCCGCTTCCATGCCACCTACTATCACCCATCGAATGCGCGCATCTTCTTTTATGGCGATGACGATCCGACCGAACGTCTACGCCGGCTGGATGCGGTGCTGAGCGAGTTTGAACCGATCCAGGTGAACGGTGCGGTGGCGCTACAACCAGCCTTCGCTGCACCCAAACGGGTGGAACATGTGTACGGCGTCGACGCAGATAGTGACTCTAGCAAAAAGGCCATGGTGCAGTTGAACTGGTTGCTGCCAGAGGATGATAACCCCGCCTTGACGATGGGGCTGGATTTACTCTCTTATGTCCTAGTCAGCACACAAGCATCGCCCATGCGCAAGACGCTGCTCGACTCCGGCTTGGGCGAGGATCTGACGGGGGGTGGTTTGGGGACAGGGTTGCGCCAGATGACCTTTGCGGTGGGCATGAAGGGCATTCGCCCCGCCGATGCCGACAAGGTAGAGCAACTGATTATTGAGACGCTGACCAAGCTGGCCGACGACGGTTTTGAGCCAGAGATGATCGAGGCCGGCGTTAACACGATTGAGTTTCATCTGCGCGAAAATAACACCGGCTCTTACCCACGTGGGCTCAGCTTGATGTTCCGCGCCCTTAGCAGTTGGCTTTATGATCACGACCCGTTGGCGCCGCTGGCCTACGAAGCACCATTAGCGGCGCTCAAGGAGAACTTGCAACAGCCCGATTATTTGCAGGGTCTAATCCGCACCTATTTGCTGCAAAATCCGCATCGCACCACAGTGCTTTTGCAGCCAGATCCTGAATTCAACCGCCGCCAAGAAGCGGCCGAACGCGCTCGCCTGGATGCAGCCCGGGCCGAGATGAATGAAAGCGATTTACAGGCCATTATCGACAATGTGCAAACCTTGAAGCAGATCCAAACCGCGCAGGATGATCCGGCGGTGCTGGCCATGCTACCCACCCTGCAACGGTCGGATCTGGAGACCAAAAACAAGACGATTCCGATTGATATTTTTGAGGCTCATGACAGCCAAATCATCTTTCACGACCTCTTTACCAACAGCATTGTCTATCTGGACGTCGGCTTCGACATGCACGCCGTGCCACAAGCGTTGCTGCCCTACGTTCATCTCTTTGGCCGTTCGTTGGTCGAGATGGGCACCGAGACAGAAGATTTTGTCAAGCTGTCGCAGCGCATTGGGCGCAAGACCGGTGGTGTCTCGCCGTCAACCTCGCTTTCCGCCCTGCGCAAGGCAGACGACGATGCGAGCAGCGCCTGGTTCTTTTTACATGGCAAAGCCACCATGCCGCAAGCACAAGATATGTTGGCAATCATGCGCGATGTGTTGCTGACAGTCAAGCTGGATAACCAGGAACGTTTCCGCCAGATCGTGCTCAAGACCAAGTCGCGTAACGAAGCGGGGTTGATTCCGTCCGGCCACAGCGTTGTCAGTGGGCGGTTGCGCGCGGCTTTCAATACGGCAGATTGGGTGGCCGAGCAGATGGGCGGTCTCAGCTATCTATTCTTCTTGCGCCAATTAGAACAGGCGATTGAGACCGATTGGCCGGGCGTCGTTGCCAAACTGGAAGCTGTGCGCCAGGCGCTGATCAACCGCACCGGCATGATCTGCAATGTCACGCTGGATGCCGCCAATTGGGCGCGCTTCGAGCCCCAGTTGCGCGACTTTTTAAGTGCGCTGCCGCTCACCGCCGCCTCCAGTAACGTCTGGTTGCCTAGTTTTGATACCGCACCCGAAGGCTTGATCATCCCAGCTCAGGTCAACTATGTGGGCAAGGGGACCAATATTTACGATTTGGGCTATCAATACCACGGCTCGATCAACGTGATCACCAACTATGTGCGCACGAGTTGGCTGTGGGAGAAGATCCGCATGCAAGGCGGCGCGTATGGCGCCTTTTGTAGTTTTAGCAAACAGTCTGGCATGCTCAGCTTCCTCTCCTACCGCGACCCCAATCTGCTCGACACGCTTGCCGTTTATGATCAGACCGCCCAGGTGTTACGCAGCGCCGACTTAAGCGACGACGAACTCACCAAAAATATCATCGGGGCGATTGGGGCCATGGACGGCTATCAACTGCCAGATGCTAAGGGCCATACCTCGCTGATGCGCTATCTACTCGGCGAAAGCGAAGCCGATCGCCAGCAGACGCGCGACCAGATTCTCTCTACCACCGCGCAGGACTTCCGTGCCTTTGCCGATGTATTGGAAGCCGTCAAGGCCCAAGGACGCGTCGTGGTGATGGGTTCGCAAGGGGCGTTGGAGAACGCCAATGCCAGCCGCGGTGATTGGTTGAAGTTGCAAAAAGTGATGTAAATCATATCAATACAAGCGGTTATTGGGTGTATAATGAGTGAGCGCAGCATTGACTTTGATAGTCCGTGGAAAGAGACGTTAGAACACTATTTTGAAGATTTCATGGCGTTTTTTTTTCCGCAGGCATCTGCCAGTATTGATTGGTCGCGTGGTTATGAATTTCTTGATAAAGAGTTACAACAGGTAGTGCGCGATGCGGGGTTGGGTCGACGCTTTGCCGACAAGTTAGTCAAAGTGTGGCGTAAGAGTGGCGAAGAGCAGTGGGTGCTCATCCATGTAGAAGTGCAGGGTCAACAGGAAGCTGACTTTAGCAAGCGCATGTATACCTATAACTACCGGTTGTTCGATCGCTATAATCGCCCGATTGTCAGCCTAGCAGTTTTAACTGATCAAGGCGCCCGCTGGCGACCGCGCCACTTTGGCTACGATTTATGGGGTTGTAAAATTGCCTTTACGTTTCCAGTTGTCAAGTTGCTCGATTACCGAAAACGGTGGACAGACCTAGAAACGAGCAATAATCCCTTTGCCATCGTCGTCATGGCGCATCTAAAAGCGCAGGAAACGAAGCGCAATGTTCAAGATCGTCAAGTATGGAAACTATCCCTTACTCGCCGTCTGTACGAACATGGGTACAAGCGCCAAGATGTGATCAATCTCTTTCACTTTATCGACTGGGTAATGCAACTGCCCACAGATCTAGATAAAAAATTTTGGCAACAGGTGCATGAATTTGAAAAGGAGCGACATATGCCATACATTTCTAGTGTTGAGCGAATGGCAATCCAAGAAGGGCTTGAAAAGGGCAGGCAGCAGGGTCTACAAGAAGGCCGCCAAGAAGGCCGCCAAGAAGGTTTAGCATTGAGCTTGCTGCATCTGTTACAGTATCGCTTTGGACCCGTGCCGGAGGAATTAATGAAACAGATTCAACAGTTCAGTACAGAACAATTGACCCTGTTACTCAATGTTGCTTTAGCTACAAATTCGACGACTGAATTTGCAGCACAGTTGCCATCTATCCTAGAAGTAAAACCTGAAACTGATCATCAGGGTCAGGTTTAGCGCCGGTTTGAATCTCAGGGCTGTAGCGAGTTACAGCGAGCTACCTAGTGCGTTGCCGCAAAAATTGGATCCAACCCGATGTCACTGCCGTGTCACTAGCATCGGGTTGTTTTTTTGTTCAATGCACAACTGATGGCTGGCGGTGATAGTACACATTTTAGCATAAAGAATTGGCGGATGAGCCAAAGAAT
>JBBRVA010000479.1:0-6428 GCA_038247295.1 Caldilineales bacterium
ACTTGGGCGTAAGTAAGACAGTGAATCAGTAGGACAGTAGAACAGTGTTTGTACTGTCTCACTGTCCTACTGATTCACTACTGATTCACTACTGATTCACCGGAGAATAGTATGGTTATTTCCGCCCAAGTGTACTAGTAGTACCGCCGATAACTCGACAGCCGTCACGGCGTATCCTCGTCTCGCCAACGCCAGTGTGTAGCGGCCGGTGGCAGCACCCACTTCGAGGATTGTGCCCTGTGGCGGTAAATACTGCTCCAAGTAGCGCCAGGTCAGGTCATACTCGAGTTGATGCTGTTCTAAACGCCCATGCTCGGCATCGGGATTGCCGTCATAAAATTGCGCAATGTCGCTGATATCATCGATCATATTGTTCGAATGCCTCCTTGAGCATTGTCCGCACTCAGGTACCAAGTGGTAGCTCGGCCACAATGTGATTGCTATGGCCATCTCTCCTTTTCCAGACCTATAACTGCGCCCCACAATACTTGCAGTACAGGGCATCAGCATCGTGGCCTTGGCGACCACAGGCTGGGCATGCCTGTGTCGTCACTGTTGTCTGTACCGCGCGAGTTAGCTCAATCGTGACAATACCGGTTGGCACGGCAATAATGCCGTAGCCCAAAAGCATCACCACCGAAGCTAACATTTGCCCAAGCGCGGTCTGGGGCGCCACATCGCCATAGCCGACGGTGGTAAGGGTGACAACAGCCCAGTAGATGCTGGTGGGAATATCGCGAAAACCGTGCGCCTCGCCTTCGACCACATACATGACAGCCCCAATGATGATCACCAGCGTGAGAATGGTCAAGAGAAAGACACTAATCTTGCGCCGGCTCGCTTTTAGCGCTTGCTGCAACATGTTCGCCTCGTTGAGATACTCAGTCAACTTGAGCACTCGAAAAATGCGTAGCAGGCGTAAAATGCGAATGACCAGCAGATAATGGCTGCCTGGCACCGCTAGACTGAGGTAGGTGGGAACCAGGGCGAGCAGATCGACCACGCCATAAAAGCTGGTAGCATAACGCAAAGGACGGCTTATGCTGACCAAACGCAATATGTATTCGATGGTAAATAAGATCGTAAAACACCACTCTAAGAACAGAAAGCTGCGTCCATAGCTAAGGCGCAGATGGGGAACGCTTTCTAGGGTAACGATGAGGGTGCTGAGTAAAATGGTAACCAGCAAAAAAACATCAAAGGCTTTACCCGCAACAGTATCCGCCTCGAAGATGACTTGATGTAATTGTTGCCGCCACCGGGCCGACCCCTGGGCTAACTGAGGGTTGCTCATAGTTGTATGAGGAGCAGCATTAATATAACTTGTGCTAGTGCCGTCAGTGCACATACGCCAATATGGGTGATTTTGACCAGGCTGTGCTGATGATCAGAAAGCAACACCGCGAGCACAAACAGAATGGCAACAGGTAGGAATAGAAAACCAATCGACATCGCGCCCATCACGGCAAAGGCAACGAAGATCCCCATCGCGCCCCACGGAAGCATGGTGACCCAGGGTGCAGCCCGTGAGCCACGACGATTAATCGCCAGCCAGCACACGATGCTGACGACGCTCAGTTCGAGCAGATACAACGCTGGCAATGGCCAGAGCGCTTGCTGACCGTTGAGCATTTGCCACACCCAGATACACGCAATTAGGCAGACGATCACACCGGCGCTGGAGAGCGTGAGCCGCAGAATATCCGCTGCGGGTGGGCTAGATTGACTGTCCTGCATCGTTTACCGCCTTTCACTAAGGTACACAGCTACTCATCCCGTAAACTAGTAGAGGGCTACTTGCTGCCAAGTCGTACAGCAAAAGACCAAGTGGGTAGAAAAATAAGCCATCACGAAACGTTGGACTCAAACCCGTGGTTTGCCGAATGATGGTCCAGGGATCTGACTTGGAGCAGCATTATACAGCAGAAATAGGTATAGGAAAATTCACCTGTGAGGGGCGTCTGAATCGATCCAGCTAAGGCCATTCTGAAAAAATATCCGCACGTGAATCATGCTTGCTCGGGATGGTGGGGCTTTCCTGGTTGAAGATGGATATTTTATTGTCGGAAAAGCATGAGACCGAAATGTAGGCTTAATTAGCAATTAGCCCTACGAGCCTAAACTAGCCTATAATTTGTGTAACCGGCTCACTTGGACAATCGGTTGGCCTGGTCTTTTGCTGGTGCGTGGTGGACGATCCAATCGAGTACAACAGAAAATTTGTCATCAACAGGAGGTAGAGCAGATGGAGAAGCAAACAGTCGGGTTTTACTGGGTGCCTGCCAGCGACAATTTAGATCAGCAATTAGATTTATTAATGGATACGGGCGCTAATGCTGTCTTTGTCCCCCATCGCAAGCTCGACCAAGTTCCACTGGCCTATTTGCACCAGCAAAAAATCCAAGTTTTCGTCGACTGGGGACTCTTTGTCGGTGAGGAATTACGACAGCAATATCCAGATAGTGTGCCATTGGATGAGACGGGAACTCCCTTCGAACGTGATGACTGGTATGTGCCTGTCTGTCCCAACCATCCGCAGGTGCGCATGCAGCATCTGGCCGCGATCACAAAGCTTTTGGAAGATCATGGCCATGAGCTTGCCGGTTTGTGGCTGGATTTCATCCGTTTCCCCGTGCGATGGGAGGTTAAGCAGCCGCAGCTACGCCAGCTGTGCTTCTGCAAACATTGTCTCAATCTGTTTCTCCATGTGGAGCGTGAGCATTACACGGCGCATGAGACACAGGCAATAGCAAGGCTGATTTTGCATGAGCGACAGGAAGAATGGGTAGCTTGGAAATGCGCGCGGATTGTTCAGTTTGTTCAGGCAGTCAGAATGCAAATCCCTGTTCGAAATCTTCCTCTGCGATTGGGCATGTTCTCCTTACCCTGGCAACGCACCGATTATGCGGGTGCAATTCGCACTGTCGCCGGGCAGGACCTTGGCCTATTGGCCGAACATGTCGACATCATCAGCCCCATGGTCTACCATAAACTATGCTATCGCTCCGCTACCTGGATCGAGGAGGTAATTCACGATGTTCTTGACTGGACACAGCGTCCTGTCTTGCCCATCATCCAGTCGCTGGATCTGCCTGACGTAATGACCGCCGCGCAACTAGATGCGGCCCTAACCCATGCAACTAGGGCGTCAGGCGATGGCGTTATGATTTTTACCCTCGATCCGCTCCTCGTCGCCAAGGAAAAAAGCGCGGTGGTCTGTACCCACTTTGGCAACCAACGTATGGAGAATTCGGCATAGTTAACAGCTGATGCTTCCTGACCTTTGCTATAACTGGGCCAGAATTGGTCTTACCAGCCCTACTGAGCGCTATCGGGTAGAGGAAAGAATTCTTCAACTTCGCCTTCACTAGTCTAAACGAAGGAAACTTTTTAATTGGACTAATTTTGTAAGCTCGCGAAGGATTTGCCTTAATTTAGCGATTAAATAGAGCAGGACTTGTTCTAGATCAATGTCTACCCTGGCTTGGGTAAGACGTTTATGCTCTTGATCCCATATCTGAAAGTGGTTATTGTGTTCCTTCCGCAAATCTCCCATCCAACGGTTCCAGTGGACGTCACATCTTGTTCGGAATTCAAACCGGGTATGTATGTGCGCGCCCCTATCGATACCGAAACTGCACCCCTACCTGGCGCGTTCCGAGATTTCTGTCTCGGCCAGATAATTGATCAGTCCACGGCACAAGAGACGATAATGGTGCAGTTTTTGACACCGGATTCTGAACATCGTTTGCAACGTAATCAAAAGGAAGTGAAGTTTCATTATTTTCGGCGTTGTGCTGTACCTAATCATGCGTCGTTCATTCATTGTGAAACTCGCAAACGTGGTCGTGTGCTGGTTCCCTGCCAAGAGTATTTTACTACTGGCCAACATCGGCTTTATTATGTGCAGATAGGGGATGAAGTTCAGATTCTTTCCGAGGCCGACATGGATGTGGCCGAGAATGAACAATCGCCTGACCCAGGCCAACAGTTGCTTGACTATGAATTTCACTCCCCAGTATGGAAGCCAAAACGCGATCAATTGTTGGATGGCTATGCGGCGCTACAAACTGCCACCTATGGTATCGAAGAGTTGGTTGGTGCACGGATCATGCTGTTAGCTCATCAAGCAGAGACAGTTGCTAGGGTGCTGGGTGATCGTACCTGCCGCTATATTCTTGCCGATGAAGTTGGATTGGGCAAAACGATTGAAGCGTGTGTAATCCTTAAGGGGTTGCGACGTCGTCTGCCTCGCCTCAAAACTCTGATCATTGCCCCATCGTCGCTCACTCGCCAATGGCGGAATGAACTTAACTTAAAGTTCTGGCTAGAGTTTCTGATCATCCAAGACACCCCTGCACCAGATTTTCAACTGGCTGGTCCTGGTATCATTCTCAGCCACGAGGCGCTTTATAGCGACAGTGAACTCTGGTCGTGGGTGCAGCGTAACCAGTGGGACCTTATGATCGTGGACGAAGTACATAATTTGCGCAAGCAACCTAGTCTCTATAAACGCGTTCACACCCTGAGCAGGCAAATCGAGCGAGTGCTTCTCCTTTCTGCCACACCGGTACAGCGTCGTGCCGCTGAGTATCTGCTCCTACTCAAACTCATGCACCCTGCTCACTATGACACAATCAATGAAGAGCAATTCAGCAAGATGCTAGAGACGCAAAGTATAATCCGCCAGAAAATTGCTTACTTGGCGCGTGCGTTGACTCCAGCAGATTTCGATTTTGATGAATTTCAAGAAGAAATAGGGCCAGTGTTGGCGGCATTGTCTCACGATGTAATCCTTATGCAATTAGCGGCAAAAGTGAAAAAGAATGCTCGCGACCACGGCTTACAGGCGGCAATTGAAACACTCAACTACGTCAGCCATAACTATCGCATCGAGAGTCGAGTGATCCGTAATCGTCGTGCCAGTTTGCAGGTAGAAATGCCAGTACGCAAAGTCAGTACCGATTATGCCTATATACCGGATGTAATCGAATCCGAAGTATTTACTGCCTTGCAAAATTATGTTGCAGCCTGTCTAAGTGCTCATTCTGGCGTCACCAATGCTATCACACATTGTTGCACCCTCTTCCATGCTGCTGCTAGTAGTCCAGCGGCATTACTTGGCTTGCTCCAATCACGGCGCATGTTGCTGCGCCCGTTTGCAAGCCAACAAGGCCAGCAAAATACGGGACTTCAATCCTTCGATCAGGAGGATGCCCTGTTAGATCGCTTGATCTGGCAGGTGCAGCGCTGGGAAGAAGAGACTGTCTCCCTTCTGGCAAATTTGGCGCAGCGAACCGCCCCACCGGATCTGCCACATCGTCTGGTCCAGGTGTTGCGCGCTATTTATGAGGCAATGCGCCAGCCTTCCGCTAAGATACTTGTGTTTTCGGCATGGACACCTACCTTGCACTATTTGTATGAAAAGCTGGTGAAGAGCTATGGGCGCCAGGCTATTGCCCAGTTCAATACATCCTTTTCGGCGCAAGAGTTGCAGGCTGACGTGGATCGTTTTCAGGGTGATGAGGCTTGCCGCATCTTGTTAACCGATGAATCAGGTGGCGAAGGGCGCAATTTCCAAATCGCTGACATTATTATTCATGTTGATTTACCCTGGACGCCAGCGCAAATTGAACAGCGCATTGGCCGCGTGGATCGGCTTGGCCGCACGGGAGAGGTGCTTTCCATTGTGCCATATGCTAAGACCACAATAGAGGCAGACCTCTTTCAACTTTGGCAACAAGCATTTACGCTTTTCGAAGCTTCGATGAGTGGCCTCGAAATTGTACTTGAGGATGTTCAGGATCAAATTGCTGCAGCGCTAGTGCAAAGTATCCGCTCCGGCCTGGCGGATCTTTTGCCATCGTTGATTCAGTCAGCCAAAGAGTTACGCTACACAGTGGAAGAAGAACGCTATTTCGAGGAAGGCGCAATTAACCAGCGCTTGCGCCAAGATTTTGACGATATCGGCCAACGTTATCGTGATGGTGAGATTTTGCGTGAAGCGTTACTCTCTTGGGCAGAGTTGGCAGGTCTGCGCCATCACTATAACCCGAAGACACATGTTGCCGTCTTTGATCCGAAGGAATTCAGCCACCAGTCGCTCCACAATGCAGGCTTTGTTAACCCACCAGATATGCGCGAGGCATTGCGTCGATCTGGGCGGATCTACAATTTGGTAATCAAAGGTACCTTTGATCGCGATTTGGCTGTTCAGCGCGAAGACTTTGTTTTTTTTGCACCTGGCGAAGCATGGACTGATACGATCCTCAACAATGCATTACAGGCAGGACGAGGACGCTGTTGCGCAATTCAACGCGAGGTACCCGAATTACAGGAAGAATGGCAAGGATTTGAATTATTTTTTCGTTTAATGGTCGATCCACGTCCTTTGTATGCAGCAGGTTTTCATCCATCACATTTGCTGC
>JBBRVA010000480.1:0-6388 GCA_038247295.1 Caldilineales bacterium
CAAGCCCACCTTTGTCGAGTTCCAATTGCGCCCGCAGGATGAGAAGCAGCTCTGGTATGCCTTCAACGTGCTCGATTGGCCGCAGGATAGCGCCGGCCAAGTGCGTGATATCGATGGCCTCACCTACGCCGATTACGCCAGCAGCCAGGGTCGCGCCGCCGACATGAACGAAACGAACGGCGATTTGAAGATCGTGCCGATGCTGGAGATTCGCGTGCCCAATAACGGCGCGAATCTGCCCAACCAGGCCGATCTCACGCCCTTTAACATCTCGGTCAACAATTTCACCAGCGACGGCCAGACCAAAGTGGCCTATGTGCCGCTCTCGCTGGTGACCGACGAGAAGACGGGTCAGCGCGTCGCGTTCAGTGGGCAGATGCGCTATCAGCCCACTGGCAGTTGGCCGAGCGCCCATCAGGTGCGGCTGGCCTGGGTGGTGCAAGCGCTCGTCGATGTGCCCTGCGACAAAACAACCGACAGCAGCGCCGACTGCCAGGCCGATGGCTATCGCAACAACGTGCCGCAGATGATCCAAAGCTATTACGGTGGCTGGACACTGAGCGGCCTGAACGTGCGCGAGGAACACGGCACTGACATGGCGATTGTCTATGAAGACCCTGCCATTGACCCCAATAAGAAAGATGATCAGGCGCTGTGGGCGCTTTCCTATGCGCTGGACGGCCAGTTTGTCGTCGCGCGCGATAACAATGGCGACAGTGTGCGCGATCTGAAGCTGGCCGACTTCTCGGCCCGCTTCGACCGCGACAACAACCCCAGCGCGGCCCAGCGCATGGATGTGCCAAATTACTTGCAGGTTGTGACCAACAGTTACCCGACTATCGATCAGGCGGTGGCCGCTACGGCGATGACCGAGACGGTCAAAATCCTCAATCAGCAGTTTAGCGCACCAGTGACTGGTGACCGCGCCATCAAGCCACTCTTGCTTTTTGCCCAGGAAAATCGCTCACGCCAGTTGAGCCTAAGCTTTGCCGATGTGGGCAGTGCCTTCGTCGCCCAGAGCGGAGCCAGCTTGACCTTCAACATGGCCCCCAGCGGCCAGCCCGCCCGCCCCGTGGGCGTCACCGCCGGGTTAAAGTGGATGGGCTATTGCGCGCCCGCCACCGGCCCGGTCAGCTTTACGACTTGTGCCGACGACGATTACTGGACGGTGTTGGAAGGACGTTATGCCAACTTGGCCCCCTTGCCCAGTGATGAAAACCCAAACTGGGTAGGCGGGCGCTTGCAATTGGCCCAGTTTTATTACATCGGCCTGCGCAACGGCTTCTATACGACGGTGCAAGAGGGGAACGCCGTACTCTCGGCTCCCCTTTCGCTGCAAACGGAAACCGAGACGGCCGCCGACATCCGCAACTTTGCGCTCGGCCTTTCGACTGCGCCAACAATCGCCGTGCTCGCACTTTATCGCCTTGTCCCCGCCTCCGGGGGCGCACGCGTCCCTTTCTCCACCATGGCTGGAATTTACTTGGAATCGGGGGCCCTGTTTCGCAAGGCAATCCAAGAAGCCAAAGCTGAGGTCACCAAAATTTTTGCCGAGACCGGATGGGGTGCGGGTCGTGGGCTTAACGATGCGATAGACGATCTCGTAAAAATCAAGGGTGCCCTGCTGAAATTTAATCATATTCGGATTGGCGTGGCTGCTGGCATCTTCGCCTCCCTCTTGCAGGTGCTCAGCGCAGTGCCAGCGTTGCCGATTGCAGCGCGTGCGGTCTTGGGTGCCTTATCGATTGCACTCAGCCTCGCCTTCAGTGTCGTGATGCCAATCATGCATTTCGTACGCATTGCCCAAACAACGGGAGCCTCTCTGTTGCAGACGATCTCCAATCTGCATCGCGCCGCTGAGGGCATAGGCAAAGCCGCTGTGATCGGCGCTGTGATCGGCGTGGCCGTGACCTGGGGCTTCTTTATCTACACCGCTGCCACTAGCGGTCTGGCCGTGGGCAGCCCCGAACTTAACCGCGCTGCGTTTGAGGCAATTGCCGGTTCTGTTGTGATTGTGTTGCTAAGCATTCTCGCCGCCAACCCCATTGGGGCGATCATCGCCGTCATCCTTGGCGTGATCGATCTGCTGCTGACGATCATCTGCGAGGCCGGGGTGAACGATCTGCGGCAAACGCCGGGGCTGGGCGGCGCATGCTTTACCCTCACCACCGCGGCCACCAAATACCTGCTCTACCTGATCTATAACTACGATTTGATGGTGGATCTGGGACGAAGTGATCTGATGGTAACCGGCGCGCCCAACGTGACGCTGGCCGATCCCAGCAAAGGCTACGTTGCCGGCAACGCGCTCAGTGTCGCCATGCCGATTACAACGACCGTCGTCCACAAAGATCCAGACCCGAACAATGGCGTCTTGATCTATCCCTATCTCTGGCTCTTTAGCCCAGATAATATCCGGCGCAACACCTTCAAATATAGCCTGACCGCAGGCGGGCCGACCACCCAGCCCGTGGCGCTCAGCCAAATGTTGGGCGAATGGCAAAACGTGGTCGAAGACCACAAACTCGCCTTAACGCCCATGTATCGCGGCCAGGCATTCACCAATGCCACACGGCCCGCGTATACCCCCACCGCCGGGCTTAACCGTCTGGTCGATTTCAACATCAACCAAAGTTATGCGGCCACTGCGTATGAATGTTGGATGATGTGGATTCCGGGCACACCCATTTTCTTTCCGGTCTGCTATGAACGCGAGTACAAGGGTGAAAATCATGTACCAGTCAACACATTGGTCTATGACATCTTCCCGGCTACCATCGATAGCTTTATGGCGCAGACTGCCACGGGCAATGGCAGCCTCCGTTTGGGCTGGGATACGCGCTTCCCAGCGCTGGCCGATGCCGATGGCGATGGCCTGCGCAACACAGTAGCCGGCGGTATCGACCCCGACGACAGTAAAATCGACAGTGATGGCGACGGCCTAACCGACCGCTATGAACTGGAACATCAGTCGGTGGGTTATATTCTATCACCGATTCAGCGTGATACCGATAGTGATGGGCTTACTGACTATCAAGAAGCCCATTTGGGCACCAATTCTGGTGTGGCCGACAGCGATAACGATGGCCTGCTAGACGGGGAAGAGGTGCGCCACCTGGTTTATGATGCCAACGGCGCAACCACCACCTGGGCTGGCGGTTGGCAGGTAACGATCAACCATACGACACCTTTCACCGTGTGGGTCTCTTCTGATCCGCTCAACGCCGACAGTGACAAAGATGGCGTCAGCGATCAGGCCGAGAAAGCGCTGGCCAGCCATGCGACCCCGGCCAATCGGCTAGATAATCAGAGTCGCCCCTACCACCCCGGCGTTTTCAACACACCACCCTTGGCCGTTTATGCCGAGACCAGTACCTATAACAACTTTGTCCGCCCTGGCCAGAACTTCAACTACACCACCACGGTCGTGGCGAACGTTGCCGTTGCTCCCGGCATTCTCAATGTGACAGTCCCCAGCGTGTTGGGTGCTGCGCCCGCGGCCGCGCCGTTGAACTTTAATCCCAACGCCGTGACACAAACATTGACGCTGGCTAATGGGTTTACGCTCAACAGTGGGGCCACCACTGCCAACATTGACCTCACCAGCACGGTCAACACGCGCTTGGCCAATAGTGGTGTAGCTGGCTGGACCTTCAACCCAGTGAGCGCCGAAGCCGGACTGGGCAATTTCACGGCACCCACGCTGGTGCGCGATACGGCCATCGCGGCCAATCGTGGCGACCGCCAGGACAACTACCTGTTGACGGGACTGGTGGCCGACAATGCAACGCCCGCCAATGTCGGCGATATTGTCAGCTATATGCTGCCCGGCGGCGCGACCCGTACGCTCGACGACGATGCGAACAAGCCGATCCGCCGTGGCACGAGCAAACCCGACGTGGCCTGCAACGCAGCCAACGACTGTCTGACCGTGTGGGATGAGATTGAGCTTTTTGGCAACGGCGCAGTGCAAGCGCTGGCCTACAACAGTGGCGGCACGCCAGCCAACGGCTGGCTCGGCGATATTGGCAGCGACAGCCGCGACCGGATCGTGCCCATCGACATCAACGGCGACGGCAAGCAGGATGTGCTTGTCTACCGCCCCGGCGGTGGCCTGGCGGGTGTCTTTATCGCCAACAGCAGCGGTAATGGCACCCTCACGTACCTGCCCTACCGCAGTGGCGGCGCAAACCTCAATGGTTTTGCCGCAGATATGTCGAGCCCCAACGATCAACTCGTGCCGATGGATGTCAACGGTGACGGCAAGCAGGACATTCTCTACGCCCGGCCTGGCGGTAGCTATGCGGGCATCCACATTGCCAGCAGCAGCGGCGATGGCACCCTCACTTATCTGCCATACACCGACCCGTCGTTCTTTTACAACGGCTTTGCCGCCGGCATGAATGACACCCGCGACCGGCTCGTGCCGATGGACGTCAACGGTGATGGTAAGGATGACATTCTCTACTCGCGGCCGGGGGCTGGCTATGCGGGCGTCCACATTGCCAGCAGCAGCGGCGATGGCACCCTCACCTATCTGCCATACACCGACCCGTCGTTCTTTCACAACGGCTTTGCCGCCGACATGAACGATAACCGTGATAACCTCGTGCCGATGGACATCAACGGTGACGGCAAGGATGACATTCTCTACACCCGCGCTGGCGGTGGCTATGCGGGCGTTCACCTTGCCAGCAGCAGCGGCAATGGCGATCTGACCTATGTGCCGTATAGCGTCAACGGCACCCCGCAAAACGGCTTTGCCCTCAGCATGATGAGTGGCAACGAGCGGCTTCAGGTGCTGGACATCAACGGCGATGGCAAGGACGATATTCTGGCCTCGCAGCCGGGCGCGTTTGGCGGGGCAGGGATGCACCTGGCCAACGCGAATGGCAATGGGACTCTGACCTACGTGCGCTACCGGGATATTACTGGCAATGCCAATGGTTTTCTCGGCGACATGGCCTCCTATAATGATTATTTCGCCCCCGCCGATGTGACCGGTGACGGCAAGGAAGATCTCATCTACTACCGCGCCGGTGGCGGCCAGGCGGGCGTCTATCGCTCCAATGGCGATGGCACTCTCAGCTATCTCTCCTACCGCGATAGCAACGGGCTGGCCAACGGCTTTGCCAGCGATGTCGGTAGTGAAAGCGACCGCGCCACCCCGATCGACCTCAACGGTGACGGGCGGAGTGACTTTCTCTGGACGCGCATGGGCGCGAGCTTTGTTACCGCCTATCTCACTGTGCCCAACACTCCCATTCCCACTCGCATCGCCGGGGTGTTAACCGGCCCCGATGGCAGCATCAAGACGCGCCTCACCTTCCCCCTGCGCGTCATCCCGCCTGCGACAGAGCAGATCCGCAACCTGCGCCCAGCTGTCGCCAGCAATGGCAATGGTTTCCTCGTTGTCTATGAAGCCAACACCACTACTGCCGCCAACCCCCGCGAGACTTTTGTGGTGATGGAAGGCTTTGATAGCGCGGGGGCGTCGAGTGGCAATAGTGTCCGCTCGGTCGGTGCCATTGCCCGCTTCGAGGATCATGCGCTTGATAATGATCTCATCTGGATGGGTGACCGCTATCGGATGACGCTCAAGGGCCGCGGCCTTGCCGATATCTTCATTGGCGACTTCAACCCCAATGCGACCATGTTCCCGGCTGGCTTCATTGCCCTGGCGAATGATGGCTTGATTACCACCGCCGCCAGTAAAATCGACACTACGCCCAACCTAGCCTGGGACCCGACCACCGGCCGCTGGACAATGACCTACATTCGCGGGACAAGCGATACACCGGTTACGGTGCATATCAACCGCTACCCCAGTGTTGCTAGCACCGCGGCAGATCAAGACCTGATCTTCAGTAGCGCCTACGAACGGGTCAACCTGGCTTGGCATCCGCAAAGCCGCGGCTGGCTCTTCCAGGGCCAGTTGACCGATAATCGCCAAGTCTTCGGTGCCTTGGCCGCTGACCTGACTAGCTTGACTGGCGACCCCGCTACCTCCACCCAGATCGGGTGGAGCGCGGCAGATGTGCCGAGCAATGCGCTGGCCTGCCCGGTGGTGAGTTCGCTGCCCGTGCTTGATCTACGCTTTGAAGAGCTTCCGAATGCCACAGCCTTCGTTGACAGTTCTGGTTATGGCAATAACGCCGTTTGCGGCGGCGCAGGCCAGTGTCCCGTGGCTGGTCTGCCCGGTGCGCCGAATGCGCCGCTCTCGGATTATGGCTTTGGCTTCAACAGCGACCAATATCTGCGTGTGGCCGACAGCGCAACCTTTGACTATGACGCCAACCGTAGCTTCACCTGGATGACCTGGGTCAAGACAAACACCAGCAGCCCGATCATGCGCAAAGGGATTGGCGAGACAAATGACTTGATGCTG
>JBBRVA010000481.1:0-6378 GCA_038247295.1 Caldilineales bacterium
CTTCCTTGACCCCTTCGACTTCATCGACCTGCTACGGACCGCGCGCCGGGCGGAGTTACGACCCTTCGACATTATGCTGGAAGCCAAAGCCAAAGACCTGGCGCTGTTGCGCCTGCGCGAGCAGATCGCCAAGTTTGCGCCGGATTTGGTAGCGTGGATTCGGTAGACGGTTAAGTCACAGAAGTGGGCTCACGTACCATAGTAAGATGGATGGAAATGGGTTGTCAACAGGCACTTTGCTACGGCTCGATGACCAATAGAAATAGAGACCCACAACGAAGTAAAAGTGGGTCTCTCAAGACAATCCCTTCGCCAAGTCAGGGATTGGTGTTGAAAGTAGGCTCAGTGTGAATGGCGCCGAGCGGGGGCATGGAGTCAAGCACCTGAGCAATTAAAAACGGGTCAGCAAAATCGGGAAGGAATTTTAATGCTTCCTGGGCATAGCGACGGGCGCGAAAGTATAATGGACCCAGGAATTTGGACAGTCAAATAGGCAAAAATAAAGTCCTAACGAGCCATGCGCAAACACTACAGTACCACCTTCAAAGCAGACGCAATCAAAGAGCTGATGAAAGAAGAAAAGACAATCAGCCAACTAGCCGCAGAACTGGGCGTCGGGTGCCCACTGGGCGCGACTCAATTGAAAGAATGGAAGAAGATCGCCCTACAGGGTTTACCGGAATTGTTCAGTCGCGAAGGGAAAGCAGGCGAGCAAGCAAAAGCCCATGAACAACAAATCATCGAATTGTATAGCGAGATTGGCCGCTTAACGACCCAGGTCAATTGGCTGAAAAAAATCTGGCCTCAACCCTGAGCCGAAATGAACGCGAAGCGCTGGTGGAACGAGATAAAAACGTGCCCGATGGACATCCACCACTCACGGTGCAAGCTGATCTATTGAGTCTTAGTCGTTCGAGTCTTTACTATCAGCCCATCGTGCCATCCGCCGAGGAGGTAGCGCTCAAACATCGCATTGACGCGATCTATACGGCCTATCCGTTCTATGGTTCGCGGCGCATCACCGTGCAACTACGTCGTGAAGGAACAACTATCAACCGGAAAGCAGTGCAGCGCCACATGCGGGAGATGGGCATTGCCGGTATCTGTCCTGGTCCGAACTTAAGCCAACGCAATTTGGCGCATCGGGTTTACCTGTATCTGCTGCGTCAGGTGACCGCTGCCTATCCAAATCACGTCTGGGGCATCGACATTACCTATATTCGCCTCCAGAAGGGCTGGCTTTACCTGGTCGCCGTGCTGGATTGGTCGGGTGCCCCCTGGGCGCGTTATGTCGTGAACTGTCGCCGACCGCATCAGTCGCTCGGCTACTTGACACCAGCCGAGGTCTACTTTGCCAACACCGTTACGATTCCAAACGTACAGCAACTGCTTCTTTAAAGAAAGGAGAAATAGACTTTATTTTTCGCCCTCTCACTGTCTTGTCTTGATTTTGCTGGCGAATTCTAACTTGTGTGCTAACTTACACCAGCGCAGTTGCCCATCATCAATGACATACTGTTGGAGCCAGACGCGTCGTAGCACCTCAACGCTCGGGATTTGGCACAGCCAGCGCGGGGTAGCTGGATCGCAGATGGCGCTGAGCAGGTGGACCCCGTCTTGACCAATCGTGACGGCCAGTTGGCGACAAGCCTCGGCTTGCTTCGGCAACCGATACCTCTCGACCCGATGGCTGTAACGGTCGAACCAGTCAGCAGCCACTTGCGCCTGTAACCAGTCGGACGCAACGACGCTGAAGCTGTTCAGCGCCGCACGCATCGTCTCCCCGACCAGTTCGAGGCGCGTCACCGTCCGCATGGCAGCAAGCACAGGCGTGGAGTCCGTGCGTTGTGTCCCACGCGCCTTCAGCAGAGCCCGTGCTTTGCAGGCGTTCAATCGGGCATCGAGGAATTGCGCTTCCAGATTACCGGCCAGAATGCAGGCGCAGAATTCACAGAGGATCGAACCATCAAAGCCCGGATCGTCCAAGGCGAGGCCGAGTAGATACTTCCCGTCGATGCGCCCACGGACGGCATCCGCCGCTTGCCGATCCGTAAGGCCCTCGGCAAACTGCAGCACCAAAACCAAGGCCAAGGGCTTTCGGCCGGTTAGCCGCGCATCGAAAACAGCGCGGCCAACAGCGGGTCGTCGTAGAGTGTGCCCAGTTCGTCACGCAAGCGCAGGCAGACATTGCTCTTGCGAAAGGCGCAATGAGCGATGCGGGCAGTTTCTTCGGGAATTATGCTAATGGCTTGCGGCTGAAGCGACATTTTTAGCTCCTTACGCGTTCATAACTGAGAACCCAAGACGGCGCTTGTTAAAACAGCCATGCGTCGTTGCTCTTATCATACCAGACAGCAAGATAATCACAGCACTCGTTCGGCAGAATTCGCCAGCAAAATCTTGGCATTAGGGGTCCACCTTAGAGTCGCCCGTTGACCTTCCCGCTTTCCGGCGCATTTTCATCCTCACTGTTCAAATCCGCTGCGCTTTGGACGATCCAGGTTTCTTCAAACTCAGCATCTGTCAACTCACCATTGCTCCACAGCAAAGCGGCTTGAGTAGGCACATAAGTAATGTTGTGCGGCTTTTCCTTCGAGCCAGAAAGTAGAAGTAGACCATCGGGCTGGCTATCGATGCGCGGCAACAGGCGAGCCAGCCCGAGCGCGATCTCGTGTTCCAAATCGCTAAAATCGCTGCTTTCGGCCGCAAAATCCGAGCTATAGGCCACCAACAGGTTGCGCTGCTGCTCTTCTTTTGTAAAATAGACCGAGCGCGATTCCACCCCCACTGCGGTGAGCAACGCTTCCGCCTCGCTGACCACGGCATCATCATCTAGCGCCGTGGCAGGGTCAGGCGTGGGGCGGGCGGCGCGGGTCCGGCAGTCATCCAAGATCCCTTGTAATTGCGCCGTGTTCTCTTCATCATCCCCGTTTTCGATCAGCCATTGAATGTGTGGCTCCACCTTGTCACAGTCACCCTGGACCAAGTAAAGG
Organism: Caldilineales bacterium; assembly: GCA_038247295.1. Classification (GTDB taxonomy): domain Bacteria; phylum Chloroflexota; class Anaerolineae; order Caldilineales; family Caldilineaceae; genus JAPLGZ01. The sequence goes on from JBBRVA010000481.1 coordinate 2,994, forward strand.
GTGGTGATAAAGTTGTGGGCTAAGAAACTATTATCGGCAATTGCCAGCGCCTTGAGTAAATACTCTTCTGCCTTTTCGTAATCGCCCTGGCGGCTAAACGTTTCACCTAGCACCGCATACAAGGTCGAGCCGGTGGCGCCGTCGTCCAGCGCGCTCTGCGCTGCGCTTTGCGCCGCCGAGACTTTGCCGAGAATTAACTGTGCCAGCGCAATGCTGATTTTGGCATCCGAGCTATCTGGGCGCAGCACTTGCCAACGCTGGGCCGCTTTCACCGCCTCTTCCTGTTGGCCCAAGAAGAGTTGCACTTCGTAGAGGCCTTGGTAATAGAGGGGATCGTTTGTTGCAAACGATTGTACTTTGGCCAGGGCGGCGCGCGCTTCCGCAGCCTTGCCGGCCCGGGCGTAGGCATTGGCCAACAAGCGCGCATCAGCCACCGAGCGCGGCAACTTTTCCACGACTTCGGTAAATTTCTCAATCGCCTGATCAAAATCTTCTTCGCATAGGTAGCTGACGCCAATCATGCGCACGGCCAGCACACTGTAGGGTCGATCATCTAACCAGGCTTGGGCCAGATCACGCCCCTTGTCACATTGATCAAGTTCATTGTAGAGCCGCATGCGCAAGAGTGAAATGTCGCGGCGCGCCGGTGTAGCCAACGCTTCGGCCAATACTTGATAGGGTTCGGCGTCGGCATAGCGCTCTTGCACCACCAATACCCCGGCCATACACGCGTAGGCATCCGGATAGGGCGTATGGGGTTGGTTGGCGACCATCATCTGTTGGCAGGTCTCTTCTGCCGTCGCCCACTCGTTGCGCTCAATTGCCGCATCGACCAGGAAGGAGAGAATCCACGGATGGGTTGGCTGGACATCAACGGCCGGTTGTAACAACTCCAAGGCAACTTCTACATCACCGGTGGTGTTCAACGCGTGGCGTGCGAGCAATAAATGCCCGGCGAAGAAATCTGGTTCTAATTCGGCCGCCCGATTGTAGGCATCGCCGGCCTCGTCCCAATTTTCCAACGTATACGCAATCGACCCAAGCGTTGACCATGCACCGGCATCTTGATCGTCTAAATTCACAGCAATTTGTGCATGCTCGTAGGCTTCATCGATCTGATAGACACTGTTAAGCACATCGGCCAACGCCGTCTGCGCGGTGACATTCTCTGGTCCCAATTCGACTGCACGCAGGGCTGTCTCCCAAGCATCGTCGAAGTGATGGGCGCCCTGTTGTGCCCAGGCGAGATAGGCTTGCGCTACAGGGTCTTCGGGGGCGAGGGCAGCGGCCGCTTCGGCCGTGGTCAGCGCCTGTTGCCAATATTGGGGCAAGTAGAGATAGACCTCAGTCAAGCCGATGTAGGCCGGCACATTGCTCGGGTCAGCGGCGATCGCGTCGATAAAAGCGGCCTCGGCGCCACTCAGATCACTTTGCAAGCGGAGCGCCTGGCCTTCTGCCACCAGGGTGGCCGCCCGCGCCGGATCGGCCTGGGCCAACGCGGTTGGGGTGGCTGTGGGCGTGGGACCGGGTGTCGACGTGCTAATCGGTGTGGGCGAAGGGGTAGGCGTGCTTTCGACAGCGACAGCTGTTTCCGATTTGCCGTCGGTCGCGTCCGAACCCTTGCTCGAATTCGTGGATCCACTGGGCACACGCGGTACGGCGCAGGCGGTCAATATCCCAAGTACAAACAGTAAGATCAAACAGGTAAGCCAATGACGAAAGATAGGCAATCTCGTGGGTGATCTCATGGGCGACAAACCTCCTGCATCCCAACAAAAAATAGGCTGATTTTGAATAGTATAACTGGTTTTAGTTCATCTGGCGAGTAGGCCAAACGGCAGAATACAAGCGGATTACAAGATCTAGCGTCCTCGACAGCCATGCCATCTTTTGCTATACTCAACAAAAATACGTTCATCAGTCGAAAGTATCTAAACACCTTATCATTATTATTATGCTTCCTTCCGACGCTACACTCGTTCAGATTGATAATCTAAAAATTCACTTCACTGTGCGCAAAGGTCTCTTCGGAAGCCAGCTTGTGCGTGCAGTGGATGGCGTCAGCTTGACGCTGCGTCCAGGTGAAGTGGTGGCCGTTGTTGGTGAGAGTGGCAGCGGTAAGACGACATTGGGTCGGGCGTCACTGGGGTTGGTAAAGCCGACCGCGGGCCAGGTGCGCTTTGCCAACCGCGATCTGAGCGCTTTCTCGGCTGCCGATCTCAAAGCCTACCGGCGGCGCGCTCAGGCCATCTTTCAAGATCCTTTTGCCAGCATCGACCCCTACATGACTATCTTTGACAGTGTCGCCGAGCCGCTGGTCATTCATAAAATTGGTTCGGCGGCCGAACGCCGGGAGCGGGTCTACCAAGCCTTACGCGATGTACGCCTGACGCCAGTCGACGAGATCAGCGAACGCTATCCTCACTTGCTTTCGGGTGGGCAACGTCAACGCGCCGGCATTGCCCGCGCATTGGTTTTGCAGCCCGATTATATCATGGCCGACGAGCCGGTGTCGATGGTGGATGCATCAAGTCGCGCCGAATTGCTCTATCTGTTGCGCGATCTGCGCGACCGCTTTGGTATCGCTTTTCTCTACATTACGCATGATATTGCCACGGCGCGTCACTTTGCCCATCGGATTGTCGTGATGTATTTGGGGCGCATTGTTGAAAGCGGGCCAGCCGCGGCTGTGGTCGATAACCCCCTCCACCCCTACACGCAGGCACTGATTGCTGCTGTACCAGAGCCGGACCCCGCTAATCGCCTGCATGAACGGCCGGTATTACAAGGTGAACCACCCAACCCTAGCCACACACCCTCCGGTTGCGCTTTTCATCCCCGTTGCCCCAAATATATGCAGGGTACTTGTGAAGTCGCCCAACCTCAACTGGTGGAAGTAGAACCCGGACACTACGTTGCCTGTTACTTATACCCCGCTGCTTGAACAAAAACATGCCTGACCGACTACGACAGTAGGCCGCATATCATTCTTTAGAAAAGTCTCATAGGATTTTAATCTGATACTTATCTGGCGACGTTTTTCTTAGCTATTGCAAAAATGCAAGCAGCCAATCTGAAGTTATTTCTCTTTTGCCCAATATGTTATCTAGAGAAGGACTATTCAAATGCCGAAAGTAGCCTATTGGCGAACCTACGCTTTGCTCGGACTGTTGCTCTTAGTGCAGACGGCTTGTACTGCGATCCCATCGGCGCCAGCCCCGTCCAGCTCGACACCGACGATGGTAACATTTTTGGTCTCCGGCGGTCCCGCAGAACAGGCGGTTTTTGAAGCCGTCGTCGCCAGTTTTCACGCCCAGCAAACGGATATTCGGGTTGAACTGAATGCTGTGGTCAGCGCGGGTGACTTCATTACGCGTTTGACCAC
>JBBRVA010000482.1:0-6372 GCA_038247295.1 Caldilineales bacterium
CAAGGGCGTTTTCGCCAGTGGTCGCAAGCCTTTGTCACCCCTTCGGTCAACGTGCTGCGCAACACCCAAAAGGCGCAAAAAGCCAAACGTTTGATGGAAGACTTTACCGGTTACATGGGCGAACTTTTTGCTCAGCGCCGGGCGCAGCCGCAGGCAGATTTGATCAGCGCTTTGTTGCAAACAGAAGAGGCAGGTGACAAACTGCGCGAAGAAGAACTTTTCAGCATGGCGATCTTACTGATCGTGGCCGGCCACGAAACCGTCGTCGACCTGATTAGTAATGGCGTCTTGGCCTTATTGCAACACCCCGATCAACTGCAACTGCTCCAGCAGCAACCAGCCCGCTTGGATGCGGCAATTGAAGAAGTAGTGCGCTATGATGGACCGGTTGAGCGAGCAACCGTGCGCTTTGCTGCCCAAGATGTAGCAATGGATGGCCATCTTATCCAGCGCGGTGACGCGGTCAACTTGATATTGGCGGCGGCAGACCGTGATCCAGCGCAGTTTGCTAATCCAGATCAATTCGAGATCGACCGGGCCAACAATCGCCATCTAGGCTTCGGCTTGGGCGTTCACTACTGCTTGGGCGCGCCGCTTGGTCGGCTGGAGGGAAAGATTGCAATTAGCACCCTATTACGTCGCCTGCCCAATCTGCGTCTGGCTGTACCGCTAGACACCTTGAAATGGCGCAAGGTGCCAATTTTGCGTGGTTTACAACATATGCCGGTAGAGTGGGATTAGCTGGCCCTCTAATATTACCATTTTGATCAAAAAGACCTGCTCCACGGAGCAGGTCTTTACCAAATCTTTGGACAATCAAGTGAGGACGTTAGCCGCTGGCATCGCTGTTGTCGTCATTCATATCGTCGTTGCTGTTGTCATCGTTACTGCTATCGTCGTTATTGCTATCATCACTCATGCTGCTACGGTCATCGCTTGTGCCCATATTGCTATTCGAATCTGCGGGATTTGCGCTGACCACCGGATTGCTGCCAAAAGAGACGGTAGGCCCTGTGACCGAAAGCCGATAGGTACACACGGCATCGCGGTCATTTTTGACCACTACATAGAAGGTTTCCGACACCGACGAGCCGCCGCGCCAGAGTAAGGTGCCTGGATCGGTATCGTTGTCACCATCGCTGTTGATGATAAAGATCGGGGAACCAGCACCAATCGGGTTGTCTCTTACGTCATCATCCGCATCTGGGTTTTGTTGCGCTAGAAGTCGCCCGGGTGTTTGAATTTCAAAGCTAATACAGCCAGGATTGTTCATCTTTAAGGTAACGATTGCATCTGTCGGTTGAATGCTAACCGGTCCTTCCGCATCTTCGTCGTCATCAAGCGGGCGACCATAACGGAATCTATACCAGTGGGTCTGACCGGGGCCAATCCCTACTGTGCAATTCGTCGGCGCAAAAGCAGTGTCCGGACCCGAACCTAAGGTTCCAGGTTGGTTGGGACCAACGCTATTGGCAAATACAGAACAGTCGGACTGGCTCTGGCTTTGACCTGATCCTTGATTGTCTGTAGAGCCGGGCTGGGCAAACACAGGCAATGCTAACCCTGCTAACAACAAGCTGGTAAGGAGGGTGGTCATCAGTGACTTAGATAGTTTTGTATTCATGGTAGTCTGATTTCTCCTTCGCTAAAATTTATAATATTCATACTTTCTCGAGTGGGAATGTGTCTTGAAAAGCATATTGCAAAAACACATAAATCATACTCTATTTTAGGCGCTTAGTCGCAAGCCGTCTATATAACGCGATATAGGCAAGCGATATAGGTATCGATATATCCAATCTTAATTGTCTACGAAATTGCACGCACTGGTTCACATTTTTTGTAGTTGACAGTTTTTCAGACTCTATGCTAGGATGCATTCTAGAAAATGGTCTGACCATTTGCTTAAGCAGCCCCACTGTCTCACGTTAACTTTTACGCGTCTGTAATCACAACGCGACCGTTGATGGGCTTGTGCCGGTGATGTGATTTGTGCCTACAAGGAGTCGTCGTATAGAAATGCATCATCTCAGATTTGGCCAGCGCTTGAGCCGTCGCCAAGTTCTCAACTTAATCGGTGGCATGGTCAGCACCGTACTAGTGGCGGCTTGTACACCTTCTGGTAATGCTCCGGCTGAGGGTAACGGTGAGGTTGGTGCGCCAGGCCCCCAGACACAGGAAGTTATTTTCTGGGGGCATGAGCAGCATCCACTCGACCTGGCCGCAGAAGGATTTGTCGAGGCCCATCCCGAGATCAATTGGATTTCACCGCATCCGGTGGATTGGGTGGACAAGTTGCAAATCGCGATGGCGTCGGATAGTGGTTGCCCAGACTTGGTCTGGGCCGAAGTATTACAAGCCCAAGATTGGGGTTGTAGCGCTCTGCTTACTGATCTGACTGATGTGCTCAGCCCCATAGTGGACGCCTACCATCCGCTCAAAGTCAATGAGACTCTGATCGCCAAGACCGGACGCAATGTCGGTTGGCCGGGGGATATTAGTGTCAGCGGCTGGTATTACAACGCCAATAAATTAGCTGAAGTTGGCTATGGCGGCGTCGATTTTGAAAGCTATACCTGGGACGACTTCTACATCATGGCAGCGGATTTGAAGAGCCAGAATTTGTATGCCTTTGCCTTCCCGGCAGATGGTTGGAGCCCACTCTATATGTTTGTGCTCCACCAACTGGGTGGCACGGCCGTTAGCCAAGATGGTCAACAGATCATGATCGGCAGTGACGAAGGCATGCGCGCCATGCAGATCGTCAAAAATCTGTGGGATGCCGGTGGTCTGGATGTAGAGTGGTGGAGCTCGGCATACTGGGCTGCCCTAAAGGAAGGGCAATTGGTGGGCGATTTTGCGGCTGCCTGGGCGCGAGGTTTCTGGGAGGCGCAACTGGCCGATGCGGCCGATGCACCAGAAACCAGCATGTGGCGAGTGGCGAAATTTCCTGGTGGGGATGGGATCAAGTATCGTACAGGGGTTTGGTTGGGGTGGCAACTTGTCAACCCCAAGGCTGGCATCAATGATGCGAACGCGTTGAACTTTATGCAATATGCGTTAGGGTCCATTGAAGGCGCCGCCCTTTGTGGTCAATGGGGTATAGTGCCCGCCTATCGACCTTACCTAGAAGCACAGGAATTTTTGCAACTACGCTCGCCCATCTTTGGCGACTGGCCCTTTGGCGAGCTCTGGGCCGGCCAGGAAAAAGAGCTTTCAACCGAATTTTACCGCCCGGCTGGCTGGGGTGCTGTCGAAGCGGCGATTGGCAAAGAGATGGTGCCAATCCTGCGTGAAGAATTATCGGTTGAAGATGGCATGGCCCGTATTATCGAACTAGCCACGCCGGATTTTGAGCGCACGCGCTGTAGCTGACGGTGTTCAAAAGGGAAATTATTATGCGCGTTATGTTACCAGACCAAACCGCAGAGAAGCTGCAACGCGTTGCCGAACGGCAAGGCGTGGATGCTACTCAGTTGCTTGTTCAGCTTGTCGAAAATTATCTGACCGACGACCTATCGCTAGCTGAAGCAGCGCTAGAGACTCTGTGGTCAGAACAACAACAAAAGATTAACCAAGAGCAACAACAATATGAAGCACAACATCCGGCGTTATTGAAAAGCTATTCTGGCGAGTATATTGCAATGCACCAGGGCGCCGTAGTTGATCATGATGGCGATAGAGTTGTCTTGCGCCGTCGGGTTCGCGCCCGTTTTGGTGACACCCCTGTTTTGATCACCCCTGTGTTAGCAGAAATGCGCCAAATTATTACCGTCCGTAGTCCACGCCTGCTTGAGGCCGGTCAATGATCCAAGCTTATCTAAAAACATATTATCCGCCGATCCCCGTGTTGGACATTTTGATCGCACACCCTGATAGCAATGAATGGCAGGGGGCATTTTTGGCAATTGTAGATAGCGGTGCCGATTTTACCATTGTTCCACTGGCAATTTTACGCACGGTCAACTCGCCGATTGTAAGGCCGGCGGTTCTGAGTAGCCAATGGAAAGATCGACGAGCAGTCAATGTTCACGAAATAGATTTACAGATTGGCGCATTGGTCATGTCGGCTGTAGAAGTTGCTGGCGATCTACACAGCACGGAAATTATCTTAGGCCGTAACGTGTTGAATGATCTCAACCTTTATCTGGATGGCCCAGCCTTACAAGTAGAATTAGCAGAGTGAAGGTACGAAGGGATCGCGTCAACTAATGCCAGCGTGCTAATAGAGGTGACGTCAATCGATTTTGAGTATTCTCAAGCAAACAACCAACCTTATTTCACAAAACCTCAGGAGACCCAAATGAAACTTGTTACTTACCAATCGAACGCGGGCGCTGCCCAACTTGGCGCTTTAGTGGGCGACCAGGTCATCAACCTGGCGCAGGCGTCGGGTGGCAAATTGCCGTCCGATATGCGCAGCTTTTTAGAGCTGGGTGACGCTGGCTTGCAGGCTGCTCGCGACGCGGTCGATGGCAATGCGGCGGGTGCCACCGTTGCATTGGCCGATGTGAAGTTGCTGGCCCCGATCCCCAACCCATCCAAAGTGGTAGCGATTGGCCTGAACTATATGGATCACATTCTCGAAACCAATAGCAAAGTGCCAGCGATTCCGATTATGTTTACCAAGTACACGACCTCGATTATCGGCCAGGGCGACGCCATTCGTTGGGACCCCGCTGAAACTGCCAAGGTAGACTGGGAAGTTGAGCTAGCCGTGGTGATCGGCAAGCGCGCTTATCGCGTGGCGGAAGAAAACGCCTTGGACTACGTGGCCGGCTACACTGTCTGTAACGATGTGAGCGCGCGTGACTTACAATCGGAAAAAGGCGATCAGTGGATTCGCGGCAAGTCGCTGGATACCTTTTGCCCGCTCGGACCGGCACTGGTCACCAGTGACGAAGTGGCCGATCCGCACAACCTGGGGATTCGCTGTATTGTCAACGGCGAGACCATGCAGAATTCCAATACCAGCCAACTGCTCTTTAAAATCCCTCATCTGATCGCCTACCTGACCCGCGCTTTCACCTTACTGCCAGGCGATGTCATCATCACCGGTACGCCCCCAGGCGTTGGCGCGGGCCGCAAGCCACCGGTCTTTCTAAAGGGCGGCGATGTGGTAACCGTGGAAATTGATGGGTTGGGGCAGCTAACGAATCCGTGCGTAGAAGGATAGGAAGTAGGGAAACAGGATTCAGTGGGTAGATGACGCCGAATCCTGTTTCCTGAATTCCGTTTCCCGCTTTCCAGAGGAAAAAACATGAACAACGAAACCTTCATGGTCACCGGCGCCATGGGCTGCATTGGGGCGTGGGCATTGCGCAACTTGGTGCAAGCGGGCGTGCCGGTTGTGGCAACCGATCTGGCAACCGATCCCGTGCGGCCGCGCTTGGTGATGACGGAAGATGAACTGGCGCAGGTCAAGTTCGCCCAGCTTGATGTTACCGATTTACAGGCTGTGCGGCGCGTCGTCGAAGAAAATGGTGTCACCCATATCATTCATTTGGCGGGGCTACAGGTGCCCTTTTGCCGGGCGAATCCGTCGTTGGGGGCGCAGGTAAACGTGGTGGGTACGGTCAACATCTTTGAAGCCGCCCGCCATGCTGGTGTCAAAGGTCTGGCCTATGCCAGTTCGCTGGCGGTGTTGGGCCCAGCCGAAGAGTACCCAGAAGGACCGATCGGCGATGATGTGCCGCTGTTGCCACGCACCCTGTATGGTGTCTACAAAGTCGCCAATGAGGGCACAGCCCGCATTTATTGGCAAGATTGGCAGGTGGGCAGTGTGGGTTTGCGCCCGTACATCGTCTATGGCGTCGGTCGCGACCAAGGCATGACCTCGGACATTGCCAAGGCGATCCTGGCCGCAGCGGCCGGGCAACCGTTCCACATTCGCTTTGACGGGCCAGTGGCATTGCAACATGCCGATGACGTGGCAAAGATGTTTATTGGCTCTGCGCGCGCGCAATATCAAGGCGCAGCGATGTGTAATCTGCGCAATGATATTATCGAAGTATCCGAATTCGTGCGCCTGATCCAAGCCGAGCAGCCCGATGCCGCGCTTACCTTTGCAACGGATAAACCCTTACCCTTCCCCTTCGATCTGGATGACGGTGGTTTGCGTGTGATCTTAGGTGAAATGCCCTGGACGCCAATTGCGACCGCCGTTAGCGAAGATCTAGCGCGCTTTCGGGAGCTAGTAGATAAAGGCAGGATCGACCTAAAGCAATTGGCAACTTAGGCATGGGTAATCGTAAAATCCGGCAAAGTATCGAGAGTTTGTCGCAAAGGATCCAAGAACATCAGGCTAAGATTGCGCAAGAGCAAATGAATCTACAGCCTGATTATGGAGTAATCAAACACTGGTAAAGTGAA
>JBBRVA010000483.1:0-6371 GCA_038247295.1 Caldilineales bacterium
CTAACGCCGCCGATCTCTTATTTGTCGGAAACGTTGCAACCCGGCACGACACGTCAGCAAATCAAGGACTTGGCCGTGGATGTGCGCACGAGCGATGGCGACCCTGTCCGTTTACGCAGTGCATTTTGTCGTAACGCGATTACCCATGTCTATATCGGTGACCGTCAGGGGCAAGTTGGCTTTGACGCAACGCCTTCGATCCCGGCCGCTTGGTTACGAGCTGATCAAGATTTTTCGCTGCTCTTCCAAGTCGGCCACGCCCAAGTTTGGGGTTTTGACCGCTCACAATGTTCATGAAAGCCACTATCCAGTCTTGGCCGTGGCCCTGGTTGATTGGCGCATTAGGCGCTGGGCTGGGGCTGTTTTTTCTCGCCAACTATCGTGCTATACCTGCGGTCCAGCCGTTACCGGCAGATTCGCCAGCGGCCTCTCTGTTTGCCCACAATCAGCCGATTTGGGCTGACACGTCTGACCCATCCACGCTCGACATTGTGCTCTTTCGTCACCAATTTACATTGCATGAAAGCCTGACAGAAGCTACCCTTGCCATCTTTGCCGACACACGTTACGAAGTGTGGCTAGATGGTGTTTGGGTCGGGCGAGGTCCGGCCCGCTTTTCGCGCACCCGGCATGAATATGACAGCCAGCCCTTGGGCTCGCTTGCGGTGGGCAAACATACGCTTGCTGTGTTGGTACAATGGGCGCCCAACATTCGCCGCGCCGAATCGACCACGCCGCATTTGCTCGCCCATATTCAAGGCCAAAGCCGCGGCCAACCGCAGGTGATCGCGCCGACCGGCAACGATTGGAAGGTATTGCGGACCGATGCTTGGCGTACGGATGCCGCGCTCGTGCATACGCTTAATTTGTTAGGACCCACCGAACTAATTGATCTGCGCCGCCTGCCTGCCACCTGGATGCAACCAGATTTTGATGATGCACACTGGTCGTTAGCGGTTAGTAAAAGCCTGACGACCACCATTCACTATACCCCACGCTCGATTCCTTTGCTCGCAAATGTCCCTTTTACTGCCACTGTAATCGAAACTGGGCGTTTGTCACCCAATCGTCGCCTGGGGCAATTGACATCCACGACGCCACTGCCCTATACGCTGCCCTTTACCGTGTTCCAACCAACAACCATCACCGTCGAGTTACTCGTCGAGCCGGATACGGGGAGTCCGGCGCCAGCCGCAGTGGATGGTATCGCATTGACCTGGCAAGCGGCCGGCGCCACGCGCCCAGATGTCGAGCTGGCTACGATGGCCCTGTTACCTGGTCAACACAACCTGTTGCTACCGACGATCCCACCACATGGTTTACCCTTCGCACTTTCTGCTCCCAATACTACTTTTGCTGCACTGCCCTTTGCGCAGGGTAACCATGCTGGACGCCGCCTATTGCTGGCTGAACCCAGCGCGCAACCAGCGAGTGTCGTTGTGGCGTCAATAGGGGCAGATGGCTTGACAATGGATTTTGATCAGCTTCCGGCCTATGCGGTGCTAGATCTCGGGCGCGTTGTGCATGGCCGGTTGGTGGCGGATGTCAGCGGCCCGGCGGGCGCCATCGTCGATATTGGCTGGGATGAACGTTTGCTGGATGGTACGCAGCGTCCGCTGCCTCACCCTGGCACTTTGCACCCCGAGTGGGATCAAGTTGATTCGTGGATGCTAGATGGCACAGCGCGCCCCATCAGCACGCTGGATGCACGCGCCGGGCGCTATCTGCTGCTTGCGGTTTGGGGTGAAGGGCCAGTGCGCTTTACAGATCTCCATGTCTACGAAGAACGCTACCCCGTCACGCAGCGCGGTTGGTTCCGCTCTTCAAATCCACGTTTGGATGCCATCTGGCAGGTGGGTGTGGATACAGCCTACCCGTCGATGCAAGATGCCTATGCCGACCCGTGGCGCGAGCGCGGCCAATGGTGGGGTGATGCCTATATCACCGATCATATCAACCAAGTGGCCTTTGGTGACACCGCCTTGCTGCAGCGCGGTTTGCGCTTCCTGGCCGAAGCGACAGTAGATGGGCAAGTACCGGCCTTTGCTCCCAACAGCGACGGCGCGCACCTGTTAGACTATGCCATGCTCTGGGCGCAGAGTTTGCAAGATTACTGGGTTCTGACTGGTGATCAGGCATTTGTCGCCGAAATCTACCCGATATTGCAGGCATTTATGCGCCATTTACAAGCGCAGCGCAACCCAACCACCGGTCTGCTCGATCTGCCCAAAGCCCACTGGAGCCAAACGGCACTGCTCGATTGGTCGGGCAATGACAGTCGCTACGGCCAATCGACCGCGCTCAACGCACTCTACTATGGCACGCTGCTCGACGCTGCGACACTTGCCGAACTGTTGGACCAGGATGCCGATGCCCGCAATTGGCGGCAGACGGCAACCGAAGTTAAAACGCAAGTCAACCAACTTCTTTATCTGCCCGACGAAGCACGTTACGCCTCCAGCCTGTATGCTGGTGAATTGATTACTCCAACCAGCCATGCTCAAGCGTGGCCGCTAGCCTTCAACCTGCCGCCGTCAGAAAAGCAACCTGCCCTTGTGCAAGATCTGCTTGCCACCTTGCGGATTCAGCCTTACGGCATGTATTGGGTGCTGGAAGGCTTGGGCAATGCCAACCAGATCGCTGCGGCGGTCAACTTGATTGAAGAACGCTACGGTCGTTTATTGGACCTGGGTGCAACGACCTGGTGGGAGCACTGGGATAGCAATTTGCGCTATCAGGCCGCGCTTTCGCATAGTTGGGGTGGTTCGCCTACCTGGTTTTTGACAACACGGCTCTTAGGCGCGCAGCGGACGGGTCCGAATCGCTGGCGCGTTCAACCGGCCTTTGCGGGTGTCGCGTATGCCGAAGGCGCGATTCCACTGCAAAGTGGCGAGCTAACGGTACACTGGAAAAAGATTAGTTGTATGCAACAGACGCTACACGTGAATGCGCCGCTAACAAGTAACGGCGAAATTAGCTTGTCGCTGCAAAAAGTCAGGTCGATCACGCTCAATGGGGCGGCGATTTGGCCCGAGCAGGCGCCAGGCGCATTTAAACTACAGCAGACGGATGACCAAGCAAATATTGCCGTTACGGGCGGGGATTACGAGCTTGAAGTGATTACGGCTTGTGGCAGGTAACCTCTGCGCGGATCAGAAGTGGTATTTTTATCCAAATTCACAAATTGAGGGTAGCCTGCTATACTAGAGCCGATAACTTGCGTGTGCTGTCAAAACCCAAAGCTCACCTTCATTCGCGTCACTGGATCGGAAGAATTGACCATGAAAATTGCTGCTTTTCCCAAATGTTATCTTGATATCATCCCCACCAAGATGAGTGTCTTTGATTGGATCGAAATGTCCAAAACGCTGGGCGCTGAAGGGCTGGAAATGTACGAGAATTTCTTCACCAGCTTGGACGATGCCTATATCGACAGCATTGGCGACGCGATCCACGCGGCTGGTTATGCCATGCCGATGCTCTGTTGTTCGCCCGATTTTACGAACCCAGATGCCGATGGCCGTAAGCGCGCCATCGAGCACGAAGCCGAGATGATCCGCGTGACACGCCGCCTGGGCGGCGCGCGGGCCTGTTGCCGCGTGCTGACGGGGCAGCGCTATCCGGAAGTCGGCGTTGAGCAAGGGCTGGGCTGGGTGAAAGAGTCGATCGACCAGTTGCTGCCCGTGGCCCGCGAATATGATATCGTCCTCGGTTTGGAAAATCATTACAAAGACGGTAACTGGAAATACCCAGAATTCGCCCAGAAAAAAGATATTTTCCTGCAAGTGCTGGCCGCCATCCCCGAACGCGAACACTTTGGCGTGCAATACGATCCGTCCAATGCGATCGTCGCCGGTGACGATCCGCTTGACTTGCTGCGCATTGTGGCTGATCGGGTCGTCAGCATGCACGCCAGTGACCGCTACCTGGCGCCGGGTGCTACCCTGGATGAGTTGCGGCAGAGTGATGGCACCCTTGGCTATTCACCCAACTTGCGCCACGGCGTTACTGGCAAAGGGCTGAACGATTACGCCACGATTTTTAGCATTTTGTCAGCGGCTGGCTATGACGGCTGGGTGAGCATCGAAGACGGCATGAATGGCATGGATGAGATGAAAGAGTCGGTTGATTTTTTGAAACAGATGCGCGAGAAATATTTTCCAACATAAGACAACAACGGATTCAGATGGCAACGGATATGACAATGTTTGCTGCTCTCTGTGTTTGTAACTCGGTCATCACTTTTCATCGATGAGCCTCAAATTTTTCATTGTAGATTCTTACAGCAATTGTTGGATAAACAAATTCTGTTCGTAACGAAGGTTCACGCTTTATCCGTTCCTGTCTGAATCCGTTGTACTATTCAAAGGAGAGAGCCATGAAATTAGTTGAACAAATCCAAGCTTTACATTTTCCTGCCGATCTGCCACAGACCCTGCTGGCCGTCAAACAAACATTTGACGCACCCCAAGTGCCAGACGTAGCCGCCGCCGCCAAAGCCGCTCTGCACGAAGGTGGTCTACTGGCGCGCATGAAGCCGGGTGCTACCGTAGCCGTCGGCGCTGGTAGCCGCGGCATCGCCAATCTGCCGCAGATTGTCAAGGCAACCGTGGACGCCCTGCGCGCAGCGGGTATGCAACCCTATGTAGTGCCGGCGATGGGCAGCCACGGTGGCGCCACCGCCGAAGGTCAAAAGACCATGTTGGCCGAGTTGGGGGTCACCGAAGCCAGTGTGGGCGCCGAAATTCGGGCAACGATGGAAGTCAAAGAGATTGGTCGCATTGCGGATGGCCCGCCTCTTTACCAAGGGCTGGACTCGGCCGCGGCCGACCATGCTTTACTCGTCAGCCGCATCAAGCCGCACACCGACTTTCGCAGTCATCTGGAGAGTGGTCCTTCCAAAATGTGCGTGATCGGGTGGGGCAAGCAACATGGCGCCGCGCTGATGCACGCCGGTGGCGGGGCGAATTTCCAAAAATATCTGGCACCAGCAGCCCGCATCTACGCGACTAATACCAACTTTGTCGGCGCGATCTGCCCGATCGAGAATGCCTATGACGGCACGGCCAAAATCGTTGGCTTGACCGCCGACAAGGTAGGGTTGGAGCCAGAAGCCAAATTACTCGAAGAGGCCAAAAGCCTAATGGCCAGCCTGCCTTTCCCCGCCATCGATGTGCTGGTCGTGCGCGATTTGGGCAAGAATATCAGCGGCACGGGCATGGATACCAACATTGTCAGCCGCTTGCTGATCCCACGCCAGCCAGAGGCGTTTGGTAAAGTCGATGTTGCCGTGATCGCCGTGTTAGACCTAACTGAAGAGACCCACGGCAATGCCTCGGGGATGGGCTTGGCCAACGTCACGACCGCGCGCGTCGCGAACAAAATTGATTGGTTTGCTACCTACACCAACTGTATCACATCTGGCATCTTTGGCATGTTCCGCGTCTCCTTGCCAATTACCATGCCGGATGACAAGCGCGCCTTAGAAGTGGCGCTGCGCGGTTGTGCCCAACCGCAGGCCGACGCGCGCATGGTCTTTATCCGCGACACGTTGACGGTTGACCATCTCTGGGTCAGCCCCAATCTGCGTCAAGCCGTGGAAGAACACCCACGCCTATCCATTTTGGAAGAAGTGCCATTGGAGTTTGCCATCGATGGCCGGATGCTTTGCCCCTGGTCGCTGACCTAGTACACTTGGGCGTAAGTAAGACAGTGAATCAGTAGGACAGTAGAACAGAGTTTGTACTGTCTCACTGTCCTACTGATTCACTACTGATTCACCGGAGAATAGTATGGTTATTTCCGCCCAAGTGTACTAGTACGATTGACAATTTTAGATTGACGATTTACGAATGATCTCGTATACGAAGTTACCTCGTAAATCGTCAATCAAAAATCGTAGATCCACTCTCCCTGGCCATATACTGCAAGATCGCCCGCGCCAGCCGTGTGTCGGCGCGGGCGCGATGGGCATTGGGCAGCGCAATCGCGCACTGGCGTCCAGCATTTGCTAAACTCTGCCAGCGGTGGGGGCTGCGCCTGCCACTCGCCGCCGTAGGATAGAAACGGGCATATAGCTCCATGATGCAGAAGGCATGCGCGCCGATGGACTGCCAGGCAAGCCCGGCCTGGCGATGCGACTGCTGCATCATGCGCAAGTCAAACTCGGCGTTGTAGATGCCGACCGCCTGCCCCGCCAGAATGCCCTGCACCGTCGGCCAGATCTCCACCCACGTGGGGGCGTTACGCACCATCGCATTGCTGATGCCATGAATACGTGTCACGCCGGCCGGAATCGAACGCGTGGGTTTGACCAGCGAATCGAGCAGCACCTGGTCCGCTTGGTCGAGGATGCAAATCTCCACAATTTC
>JBBRVA010000484.1:0-6361 GCA_038247295.1 Caldilineales bacterium
GCTCAGTTCGAGGCTGGCATGCAATTGGTCGGCGTCGATCTGCCAGATGGCGCTGCGATCCGGCCGGGCCAACCGTTGCCGCTGACGCTCTACTTTTCCACACCGCATGTTATTGACGGCTTCTACACACTCTTTATTCACCTGGCCGATCAACAGGACCGACTGCTCTTTCAATTTGACGGCGTGCCCGCGCAAGGCCGCCATCCCACCCGCCAATGGCTGCCCGGCGTGATCTTTGCCGATACCTATCAGATTGTGCTCAAAGCGGATCAGCCGCTGGCCGATGGACTGGCCACACTGAGCTTGGGTTTTTACCGCTACGACGACAAAATGGCCCGTCAGCCCCTACTCGATGCGCAAGGCGTTGTGGCTGGGGATCGCGTGGTGCTGGCGCCGGTGCGCGTCCACGCCATCGACACCGCCACGGCTACCCCGTTGGGTGAACCACTGGCGCGCTGGGCGAATGGCATTCAGTTGCAGAAGGTGCGGGTAAACAAGGATGCGGCCGATCTGCCCCAGTCTGTGCATGTTGTCTGGCAAGCTACTCAAGTGGTGCAGACAGATTACACCGTCTTTGTCCAGATGTTGGACAAGGAGGGGCAATTGCTGGCTCAGATCGATCAGCGCCCGCAAGCTGGCCAATTTCCTACCTCTACCTGGCAACCGGGTGACGTGATCGAGGATGTTTACACCTTTGATCCATCTGTTGCGTCAGGTGCTGACCAGTGGGATCAAATCATCATCGGCTTTTATGATGCCGCCCAACAGCGCTTGCCGGTGCAGACAGCAAACGCGGCCGCAAATTCCGACTTCTTTGTACTCGCGCGCAAGGATTCACCTGCCCATGAGTAGAAGAGCATTTTGTCGCCCTTTCGCGGTTGATCACGCCCGTAACCGGCGCGCTCTGGTCAGCATTAGGCCGGCTTGGGATCAGATTGTGGCTGCTTGCTGGTGGTTAGCGATCCCCTTTTTGGCGATCCCAGCTTTATGGCCATTTTATAAAATTGGTTTGCCGCGCTCGTTTGATGGGGGATTACACCTGCTGCGCTTGGGCGTGCTGGATTATCATCTGCGCCACGGCGTGCTCTTTCCCCGCTGGGTGCCCGAAATGATGCTGGGCTATGGGTATCCCCTTTTTAATTTTTATGCGCCCAGTACCTATTACCTGGCCGAAGCCCTGCATCTGTTGGGTTTTAGCTTTTACATGGCCTTCATATTGGCCTTTGTGATTGTCATATTGGCGGCTGGCTTGGGCATGTACCAATTGGCCAAGGATATTTTCGGCGCTGATCAGCGCTGGAGCGCATTGGTGGCGGCCACCGCTTATATGACGGCGCCCTATTTGCTGACGAATGTCTACATGCGCGGGGCATTGGCGGAAGCAGCCGCCCAAGCCTTGCTGCCCTGGATTTTCTGGAGCATACGTCGCCTGTTGCGCAGCCCCCGGCCCAGCTCCTATTGCCTGCCTGTTGTCTTGACCTTGGGCGGATTGGCCGTCACCCATAACATTACGCTCCTCTTTCTGCCGCCAGTCTTGCTTGGTTATCTGGCGCTGCAGTGGTGGCAAGGAGAGCGGCAAAAATCTACCCTGCTGTGGGCGTTCTTGAGTCTGCTGCTGGCGATGGGCATCAGCGCGTTTTTCTGGTTGCCGCTGCTGGGTGAGCGTCAATATCTTGCTACGACCGCGTATGAGATTGCCAAAAACATTTGGCTGCCGGGCAGTGTCTGGACTTGGGAAAATTTTTTGGACCGGGGTTGGATTTTTACCCATGCGTTCGAGCGACCGGTTCGGCTGGGGCTGGTGCAATTGTTGCTGGCGATCGTGGGGTTTCTGCTGGTGCGCCGGCGTGACGGGGAATGGCTTTTTTGGGGCGTGGTGGCGCTGGCGACTGGTTTGCTCATGGGCGCGTGGGCATTGCCGCTCTGGTTGAGCAATGAACTGCTTGTCGCCGCACAATTCACCTGGCGCCTGCTGAGCATCCTTTCCTTGCCGCTGGCCCTCTTTGCGGGCGGGCTGGTTCGTCCTTGGCGTGCAGGTTGGCAACAGGCTGCGGTCGGCATGGGCTTGCTGCTGATCATCTTACTGGCCAACCAGCCTCGTTTGCTCTGGATGGATGTTTTTGCCGCCGAGGGGATGGACATAACGGCGCCCGTCTTGGCCCAAATTGAGATTGACCGCGGCACACTGGATGGCGGCGAAGGCAATAGCTCGATCCAAGAATTTAAGCCGCGCTGGGTAGATACGGAGTTGCAGTTCGTACCGGAACCAGACTTGGCGGCGCTGCCAATCAAGCTTGTGCCGCAACTGGCTAATGCCTATACCCTAGATCTGCAAGTCAGCGCTGCGCAGGGGGGACCACTACGCTTTAACCAAGCCTATTTCCCTGGTTGGCAGGTGATCTTGGATGGTAATCGCCGGTTGGAAACGTATCCCACAACCACTCTGGGGCTGCTGACGGTGGATTTACCCGCGGGCGATTATAATTTACAACTTACCTGGGTAGGCACTGCCTTACAGCGGGGCGCTGGGCTACTCAGTTTGTTCGCCCTGGGGCTGCTGATTGGCATTGGCTGGCGGCAAAAGGGGCCGCGCTGGCTAGTCGCCGTTCCTGCGCTGCTGTTAATTTTTGGTGTGGCGGCGACTTATTGGCCGGCCAGTTTGACACCCGTACAAACATCCAATCAAGCTGGTCAATTAACCGTCGAGGCGAGTGGGGTGCGCCTGTTGGGCTTGCGGACGGAACGGCTTGATCCGACTCACCTCTATCTTTACCCTACCTGGTATGCGGTGACTACCCCACCCAAAGGTTGGCGCGCCCAATGGCAATTGATCGATAACCTGGGCACCGTGCGCGCAAAGCTGTTCACGGGGCAGCCTTACTTTAATACATTGCCGGCCAGTAACTGGCCGCCGGGCACACTGGTCGACGATGCCTATGCTCTGCCCTTGCCACCAGGCTTGCCCGCCGGCGAGTATCAAATGCTGGTGCGTTTTGGGGCAAACCCGGCCGCGTGGGCAGAGGCGGCGATCCCGGTGGGCATTGTCAACCTGGCTACTTCTGCGCCAAGCCAGGCACAGCCGGCCTACATTATGCATGCCCGCATCGGCACAGCGGTGCGGCTGGCCGGTTTTACGGCTAAGCTCGCGGATCGTGAACTGCTTTTCATCAACCAGAAACCACCCACGGTCTACGCCGGCGAGGATCTACGCTATACTCTTTATTGGCAAGCGACAGCGCCGGTGCCTCAAAACTATCATGGCTTTATCCATCTTACCGACATCAATGGCCAGCCTGTCGTACAACAGGATCAACTGCCCGGTCCATTTTTTCGTCATCCCAAGCTGTGGGATAGTTATTATTTACAACCGGACATTTACCGTTTGCGTGTGCCTAGAGATGCACCGGGTGGGTTGTATTGGCCAGCGGTTGGCATGTATGTGTTAGCCACAGAGGACCGTTTGCCGGTCTACATCAGTGGTTTGCCCCCCAGTGACCGCGTGCGCCTACCGCCTGTAAAGATTATCGGCGCATCTGATCAGAAGCCAACGCAATTGACGCCCGCGCGCTTTGCCGGGTTGGGACAGTTGCTGGGCTACGATCTGACGTTGCCCGAGAATCGAATGAACAATGAGGTCCAGGCGGGCGAACAATTTACGGTGACCCTCTATTATCAGAGTGAAACAGACACCAAGCGTGATTACACGCGCTTTTTACATTTGTACAGCCCTTCCGGCGGTATGGCCGCCCAGAACGATAATCTGCCTCAAGCGGGTGTCAACCCGACCTGGAGCTGGGTGCCAGGCGAAGTAATTGTAGAGCAGGTTACTCTACAAATTGACGCCCAAACGCCGCCGGGTGTTTATCCGCTTACTTTGGGTTTTTACGACGCCAAAGCAGAGGGTCTACGCGTGCCGGCGCGCACCCTAGACGGCAGCCCATTGCTAGATGATCAGGTGATTCTGACTGAGATTTCAGTTGTGGGTGACCAATGATCGGTTATTCGTATTGATTACGCAACCAGTAACTGATCACTGATAACTGGTCACTGATTTATTTTTGCGGTAAGATGTAGCCAACCGCTAAAGCTATCAACCTTTTTTAGGATTCATTTTGTATTGGTTACGCATGGAAATCTTGCGACAATTTAATCGTTCAACCTCGTACCGCACCGCAGTGGCGATAATCATTATTCTCTGGGTCAGCTTCGCGCTGCGTCTCTACCGGCTGGACTTCCAAAGTTTGTGGAGTGACGAAGGGATTAGTTTACAGCGCAGCTTGCAGCCACTGGATGACTTGCTACGCAACATGCCGATTGAACATTTGCCTGGCTACTTTGTGATCTTGCACGGCTGGTTGACGTTGGTGGGCGAACAAGATTTTGCGCTGCGCTTCTTTTCGGTCTGGCCCAGTGTGTTAACGCTGGCCATCACTTATCGGCTAGCGACCGATTTGGGCAATCGACCCGCCGGCTGGATTGCGGCGCTGCTGTTGGCGACGAATGGTTTTCAAATTTGGTATGCCCAAGAAGCCCGTACCTATAGCTGGTTGTTGGCCAGTGCTCTGTTGGCTAGTTGGCTCTTTTGGCGCATGTTGACGCGCAAAGAACAGCCGTGGCTACTTTTTAGTTTGTACACGTTGGCCATCACCGGTACTGTCTATTTACATTTCTATGGCTTTCTTGTACCCATCGCTCATCTGATCTTTGCCGCCGGCTGGTGGCTAACAGGGGGTGATCGGCGTGCGCTGGGACGCTGGGCGCTGGCCGGTGTCGTCACCTTTTTACTCTTTTTGCCCTGGTTGCCGCGTGCGTTGCAGATCTTTAGTTTTAGCGGTTGGCGCGATGCGGTCGATCCGGGGCAAATCCCCTGGCGCATCCTGTCGGTCTACACGGTGGGCGACACAATGCCGATGCCCTGGCGCGATCAATTGCCCTGGCTCTACCTGGCGCTGGCCCTGTTGGGACTGATCGGGTGGTGGCGTGTGCGGCCCGCGGCGGCGCTTTTCCTGTTCACCATGCTGATAGCGCCATTGGCCGTCGTCTTCGCCTTGATCTTGCGCAATCCCGATTTTCATGAGCGTTACACCATCACAATTATCGTCCCGTTTTTGTTGCTTACGGCTGGCGGATTGGCGTGGCTCGGTCTGCTCTATAAGCCGCAACCCGGTGGGCGTCGCTTCGTGCAGATAGTAGCCAGCGTAGTCGTCCTGGTGCTGCTAACCGGTTTGACCCTGGCCAATCGCCAAGCGTTGGATCAGCTCTACACCAACGTCGAGTTTCATAAACCCGATTATCGTTCAGCGGCAGCTTATATTCAACAGTTGCAGCAACCGGGTGATGTAATTGTTACCGATGGCATTGATCCCAGTATTGTTTTCCTGCATTATTACCACGGTGGTCTGCCTGTGCATGATCTGCGCCCCTTGTTAGAGGCCGATCATGAAAAAGTCGACGAAACGCTAAGCGCAATTGCTGTCGGTTCGCAACGCATTTGGGAAGTGCTTTTCTTCCACGAGCCAGCCAAGGTGCAACATTGGCTGGCGCAGCATGGCTGGTCTGCGCCGCCCACATCGCACAATGGGATTCGGGTTTCGCTTTATGGCATGGCCGATGCTCAGCCCCAGCCGCAATTGTTGCATGTGGCCTTTGGTCCGGCGTTGACCTTGACGCAGGCAACTGTCTCTTCTGGCCCTTTGACGCCTAACCAACTCGTGTATGTCACGACCGAATGGCAGGTGACGCAACCCTTGCCCGATTACAAATTTAGCTTGCGGCTGCAAGATGGCAACGGTCAACAAATCCTGGCGCAGGATTATGTGCCACAAAACTGGTTTGCGCCGACCTCCGTGTGGGTGGTAGGCCTGCCGGGCATTGATCAGCGTGCTATTCTGTTGCCGCCCGCTTTGCCGAATGGACGCTATCAGGTAACATTACGGCTCTATGATCCGACCAACGGCGTGGCTGTCGAGACAAGCGCCGGCCAAGACGTTCTGTTGGGTGAGATCGAGGTGGTTGAGTAACTGTACACTGATTTTTCAAATCGGCTGATACCGATTTGAAAAATCAGTGTACAGTGGGGTTATGTATTGATCGGTTTTGCCTTGATGAGAATTTATTTTGAATGAGATGACCACATCCACCGCGCTTCAATCGCCGCTTGAACTGAACAAGCCTGCCACCGCGCACCGTTGGCTGCTCCTGAGCTTGGTGTTGCTGGCTTTTGCGCGCGTCGTTTGGCAACTGGGCGCCAAGAATTTGTGGTGGGACGAAAGTTTAAGCTTGCAACGCGCCGAGTCTGGCCTGTTGGCGTTGCTGCGCGGCACGTTGCTGATTCAGGACGGCTTTACGACCGCGCCCACCA
>JBBRVA010000485.1:0-6361 GCA_038247295.1 Caldilineales bacterium
GGCCTCGTAGGCAGCGGTTGTTCGCAGAGTCTTGTCGCGTCGCTTCCATTATACACGAGGGTTGTTCGTTCCGCTTCCGGACCGCCACCCCGCAGACAAGGGTATAACCGACCAGGAACTGAACGAAATGAGCCTTCCCGGAAGGGGTCTTGACGAGATCCAGTTGAGCCCCTTGCGGCAACACAGATAGGAGCCACAATGCAAATTACTGAACACGGCGTTCTTATCCAAGGCGATCGCGGCACGTCACGCGCCATCCTCACCTTTGCCCATACGATTGCCTTGGCACATGGTCCCCTGATCGCCACGTGCCGCGCCGGATCGAGCAAGGATGGCGATGATGAGTTGATCGAATTCTTCCGCTCGGATGATGGCGGGCGCACCTGGAGTGAGCCTTGGCGGCCTTTTGCCCCCACCCTGTTGCATGGCAAACTGGGCACGATCAAGGTCTGCTACTTAACTGAAGTAACACCTGGCCGGTTGCTCGCCGCCACCATGTGGATCGACCGTACGACTTACCCCGGTCAACCGCTTTTTAACCCCGATACCGAAGGCTGTCTGCCAATGGAGATTCTGCTGGCCGAGTCGAGCGATGAAGGCCAAAGCTGGACGCCGTGGCGGCATGTCCCCATGCCCACCGATATTGGTCCTGCCAGCCTGACTAATCCCATTCTCAAACTAGGTGATGGCTCATTGGCCATGAGCATTGAGACCAACAAGACGTACGAAGATCGGTCACCGTGGATGCAGAAAGTGGTCTTTTTTCATTCCACCGATCAAGGCCAGACCTGGGGCCAACCCGTCGTCGCCGGTCAAGACCCGAGCGGACGGATCTTCAACTGGGATTTACGCTGCTGTGTTGTCCCCGATGGACGCATCGCCACCTTTGCCTGGACCTACGACACGCAGACCACCAGCTACCGCAATATCCACCGGCGGATCAGCGACGATCATGGCCACACCTGGTCACCGCCCGTCGACCTCGGCATCGCCGATCAGGCCGGACCGCCGGCGGTGCTGCCCGATGGGCGAATCGTGCTGGCCTGGGTCGATCGCTTTGGCACCCATTCGATCCGCGCCCGCATCGCAACCGCGGTCGACGCTCAGTTTGACCCGGCCAGCGAAGTGGTGATCTATACGCACGGCAACGAAGCCAAACGTGATGATAAAACTGGCGATTTGCTGGCCGAGATGGGCGCATGGGCCTTTGGTCTGCCCTACGCCACGGCGCTGCCCGACGGTGATGTGCTGGTGGTCTACTATGCCGGCGACAACCAGAAAATGGATATTCACTGGGCGCGGCTGCGGCTTTGACTGATAGATAAGTAAAATCTTTAGCGGCATCGGTGTAGCATACGGTCACACTGCCGCGCGGCGATCATTTGACATTGGCATGGAAACCGATTAGACTTGGCGGTTAGTGTCATTAAACTACCAAATGGAGGTTTTCTATGCATCCTTTACCGCAAGTTGCGCCTATTAGTGATATGCGTAACCACCAGGTCGAAGTTCTATCCATGGCAAAAAAGGGACCGGTTATGCTCACGGCCCGAGGACGCACGGCCGCTGTTTTACTCTCAGCAGAAAAGTGGAATGAAATCGCAGCACGGCTTCAGCAGTTGGAACTCTTGCTGGAAGCAAAACAGATCGAGGCAGAGATTGCAAACGATCCCGCACGTCTTATTACCGATGAAGAATTAGAACGCCAAATTGCGGCAAAGGTTGCCCTTAATGTGGCGCATTGAATATGATCGATCGGTCCGGAACTACATCTACGATTCGTATCCCTATACAGAAAAAGTTTGGCAGGCGATAAAGTCACTTCGCCATACGGAGAGTGGCATGCCAGCCGATTCTGTTACGCAACTAGAGCCAGAAGTCTTTGTGTGGACAGTTGAAGAACATCTGGTTATCTATCGCCGGATTCGTGCCGATCAAATATTGAGATTTCTCGTCCTCAAACCGATATGATTTAGAAGTTACGCAGTTGCGATCACCGCCATCTCTGGCGGCTGCCGGCAGGATGCCAGCGTTCCCGGGGCAACTGCGTAACTTCTAATGATTGTTTATGCCAGGCTAGAATAATTATCAACCACAGAGATTCTATGCAAACAATTACGCCCAAAGAACAAATCGATTTTGAGACCAACAAGCGGCTGCTCAATCGTTACCGCTTTATCGAGTACGAGACGTTACGCATTCTGGCCGGCTGGCTGCCCGCCACCGCCAACATGGATTTCAAGCTGGCGATGGGGCGCTTACTCTGGGAGGATGCCCAGCACGTGCAATATCTTTACCAACGGCTGCGTGAAGTACAAACGCCGGCCTTCCGTCCGCCCGATGACGCCGCCCTCGAAGCGTTGATGGCTGAAGCGATCAATGCGCCGAACGAATGCGATCTGTTGGCCGGCCTCTTGCGCGTGATCAAGCCGGCCCTCATCGATGCCTATCGTTGGCACATTGCACAGACCTTCGCCAACCCAGATGCACCGACCCTTTACGCCTTCAGACATATCTTGATCGACGAAGAAGAACAGGTGCGCTGGGGCGAGCAGGTCCTGGCCAACCACCCGGTCGGTGAATGGGAGCAGTATATTGCCGATCTGCTCGCCGCGGCGGGTGGCGTCACCGGTCAAAGTACGCGCGTCTCGCCAAAATCAAAAAACACAAATCGTAAAGCTTTCACGCCGCCGCGCCAAGCGGCGCGCGATGCGCGCTTTAACCCGGTCAACCGCCAAGCCGGCCAGGTGATCAAAGAACCGGATGTGACGGTCCGCCGCCAAATGGAGTTCGAAAATTATAGCCAGGAGATGTTGGCCGCTGAAACTGTCGCGCTGGTCATCTATCTTTCACCGCAGATGCCGTGGGAATTCACCTACGATAGTGCGCGCCATTGTTATGATGAAACGCGCCATTGCAAGTTGGGCATTGAGTGGATGGCCCATCATGGCCTCGATTACACCAACGTACCGCAGAATACGCGTATCTATGCCTGGCGCAGCCAATATGATGCCGCCCTGCAATACACCATGTTGACGATGGGCAACGAAGTCCACGCCTTCCCCTACCGGCATGAAAGCATCAAGGCCTATCAAGCCCTCAACGATAAGCTTTCGATCCAATACATTAACTACGATATGGCGGACGAACGCACCCACGTCGCCTATGGCAAAAAGTGGATTCCCGAACTGATGGCGCAGCAGGGAATTGACAAATCGGTGCAACAATATATCGAAGAAGCGGTCGCTCTGTGGGAACGCGAGTATCGATCCGGGCTGCTCCCGGTGCCGGATCAAGCATCATAATACCCAACCGATTGGCATCCGCCCCACATCGGAAGCGCCTACCAGGCCGTCCAACCGCCATCGACGAGAATATTTTGGCCGGTGATATAGCTGCCGGCTTCACTGGCCAGAAGCAGAACCAGACCCTTGAGTTCTTCTGGCCGCCCCATGCGCCCCATCGGCACTTTCGCATCCAACCGTTCGATAAATTCTGGCAGTCGTGCCTGCGTTTTATCGGTTGGGAAAGGGCCCGGTGCGATACAGTTGACCCGGATATTATCTTTGGCCCAGTAGACTGCCAAATGACGCGTCAGGTGAACCAGCCCACCTTTGAGACCGTGATAGCTGGGTGGGCTGTTCACCGGCAGATCCAGGTAAGTATCCGGATAGCTGGCAACCACCCCGTACATGCTGGAGATATTGATAATCGACCCCGGCACGCCGCGACTGCGCAGATGGTCGGCCACGGCGCGCGCCAGCAGGAAGTAGGCGGTCACCCCTGTGTGATAGGCACGATCAAAATCTTCAGCGCTGGCGCTGGCAATGCTGGGCGCAGTGCCGCCATAGGCATTGTTGACCAAGATATCGATCTGGCCCATTTTTGCCACCACCTGGTCTACAAAGGCAGGAATCGAATCGGTGTCACCTTGATCAAAGCCAAGCCCGAGATGACCACTGCCGGGCAGTGACGCCGCGAATGTCGCCGCTTTATTGGCTGCGCGACTGGTTACCACCAGGGTTGCCCCAGCCTCGGCCAGGGCGCGGCTCATGGCCGAGCCTAGCCAGCCCGTTGCGCCGGTTAGCACCGCGACTTTACCCGTTAAGTTAAACAACGCCTGGACGGTTGGTTCTGGATTAGTCATCGCTCTTTCCTTATCTGCTAACATAAATTCAGCATTAGTGATTGGTGCTCAGTGTGGTGTAATAAATGTGGATGCACCCGACGCAAAGTAAACACTTGACGTTGCCTTAAAAGTTATACTACAATACTATGGCTGGGCTAGCTTGTCAAACCCCGGTAAAATTGTAACCTTTAACGAAAATCTAATCAGAAAGAGCAGGGATGCGCCATGCACGCGATCGACTTTGCCAACTCTTATATGACTTGGTTTCCGCACGGCCAAGGTAATATTGCTCGCATTCAATTGGATGCGGCGTGTACGCTGATCGATGAAAAAACGGGTAAGACCGAGCAATTCTACCTAATCGCCCCGTGTCGTGCCGAACATATGTATTTGGATACACCCCTCTTTCAGTTGCCCAACTATGAGTTTTGTGGCATCTGGTCGGCAGACGAATTTCTGATTATTCGCACCGCGTGGACGAGTGCGCGGGACAATCGAGAATATGGGCTTGGCCGTGAACGTTGGCGCGAGATCAGGCTGGATGTGCGCACCTTTGCCCATACCCAGGTGCTAACCGACGACGCAGCCATTGTCCAGGCTACGCTGGAGAACGCAACGTTGAATGCCCGCACGACGCTCTATGATCCGGCAACAGGCCAGCGTGCGTTGTTGGAATATCCGATCAAAACCATGAATCTGATGCAAGACCCGCCGCGCTTTCAGGTCGATACCGGACCCCTCATCCTCCCCGATTTCAGCGCTGTTGTCACCCATCCGATTGAATGCTTCGCAATGGCGCACGTCGTCTACCATGGGCTAGACAAGGCAGAGTTCATTCTGCGCAAGCCTGTCCCCAGCGACAGCCCGGCTGCCGTTACCGATTATTCAGTTGTCCAAATTATGCCAGCCCAGCATGAGATCCTGGCCTCGAAGTAGATCTCTTGCGCAGCTATAGCAGATTGAGTGAGTAACTGACAAAACTCCAACTTTAACCGCAAAGAACGCGAAGAGCGCGAAGAAACTACAAAAGAAACCTTTGCGCCTTTCGCGTTCTTTGCGGTTGATCACTTTTGCCTACATTGTCGCCTTGCCGACAGAAAAAGAGCGGGATGTTGCCTACAATAGCTGAACTTGTGATTTCTTTCTCAAATAGAAGTGAAAAGTCAGGCTCATGATTGCAACACCAGAACAACTAGTACAAACTTCATCCAGCAGTCAAAATACTCTCGCTCCCCTTACCAAATCTGTGCTCATCCGTTTAGAAGGCCTGAGTAAAGCCTACACGGAAGCGGGCCAAAGCCGCACCGTATTAGATGCGCTCAACCGTGAATTCTACGCGGGCGAATTCGTCTGCCTGCTGGGGAAATCTGGTAGCGGCAAAAGCACCCTGCTCAACCTGATTTCCGGCATTGACGCGCCCAGCAGCGGCGACGTGATGATCCGCGCTGGTGAGCGCGAAGTTACGCTGACGGCATTGAGTGAACATGAGCGTACGCTTTTCCGCCGCCGCCATATTGGCATTGTCTTCCAGTTTTTTAATCTGATCCCGACCCTGACGGTACTCGAAAATGTGACATTGCCGCTGGAACTGGCCGGGACACGCAACGGGATTCGCCAACACGCCGTTGATCTGCTGGAACGCGTCGGATTAGCTAACCGCATTGACACCTATCCAGACAAATTAAGCGGTGGCGAACAACAGCGCGTCGCCATCGCCCGCGCCCTGGCTCACGATCCGCTACTGGTTCTGGCCGACGAGCCGACCGGCAATCTGGATGAAGAGACCGGTGCGACAGTGTTGAGCCTGCTCTTGGAGCTAACGCGTGACGCCGGCAAAACGCTCTTCATGGCCACCCATGCGCCAGAAGTCGCCGCGCAAGCGGATCGGGTGTTACATCTGGTACACGGGAAATTGGTTAATGATCAATTGTCAACGGTCAATTGAGAATTGTTAATGACCATGACAAACCAAAAAATCTCTCCAACAAAATCCACTTCGGAATTTTCGCTCAAAACTATCCTGCGCCTCGCCTGGCGTTATGCCTGGCGCCGCCCCCTGCAAAGCATGTTTTTGATCCTCGGTGTGGCCATCGGCGTGGCGATGATCGTGGCGATCGACCTGGCCAACGGCTCGGCGACGCGTGCCTTTGCCCTAGGCACCGAGACCGTCACCGGACGCGCCACTCACCAGATCGTCGGCGGCCCTAGTGGTCTGGATGAGCAAATTTACAC
>JBBRVA010000486.1:0-6360 GCA_038247295.1 Caldilineales bacterium
TACGTGTTGGCTTGGCGCATCACTTCATTAGCCAGACTAAGGGTCATGCCCTTACGCTGGCGTCGTTCGTAGAAGACCTGCGCATACGTGCTACGTTTCTCGCTGGTGTACGGATCGACCACAGCCGGCGCGTAATCCAAGCCGAGTTCCTGACATTGCTCGGCAATTCGATCGGCGCGACCGAGCAGGATCGGTTCGGCGATGCCTTGTGTGGCCACCGCATATGCAGCACGGATAATCTTAGGATGTTCGCCTTCGGCATAGACCACGCGTTTGGGATTGCTGTGCGCCTTGAGTTCCATCGCGCGCATTACCTGCACGCTCTTGCCCATACGCGCCGCCAATTGATCCAGATATTGGTGCAGATCGATCTGCTGGCGTGCCACCCCAGTTTCCATGGCCGCCTTGGCCACAGCCGGCGCCACCCACATCAACACGCGCGGGTCCAACGGCTTGGGGATAATATATTCGCGCCCAAAACGCAACGTGTCCAGACCATAGGCGCGGATCACACCATCCGGCACATCCTCTTTGGCCAGCGCAGCCAAGGCGCGTGCCGCCGCTAGCTTCATCTCCATATTGATAGTGTGGGCACGTACATCCAACGCGCCACGGAAGATGAAAGGGAAGCCAAGCACATTGTTGACCTGGTTGGGATAATCGCTGCGCCCGGTGCCAAAGATAATATCGGTGCGGGCGGCACAGGCTTCTTCGTAGGTAATCTCTGGGTCAGGATTGGCCATGGCAAACAGAATCGGATCGCGCCCCATGCTGCGTACCGCTTCACACCCCAGAATGTTGGCACTGGAGAGGCCAATAAAAACATCGGCATCGCGCAAGGCATCTTCTAATGTGCGCAAGTCCGTCTCGACGGCATAGGCCAACTTGTACTCATTCATGCCTTCCCTGCGGCCCTCATAGATGACCCCGCGCGTGTCACACATGATGATATTGTCGCGGGTGGCGCCTAACGCAATGTAGAAATCGGCACAAGCGATGCCCGCCGCGCCCGCGCCGTTGATCACGATCCGCACGTCCGCAAGCTTTTTGCCAACCAATTCAAGCGCATTGATCAAACCGGCGCCAGAAATGATGGCCGTGCCATGCTGGTCGTCGTGAAAGACGGGGATATCAACCGTGCGCTGCAGCTCTTTTTCAATCACAAAACATTCTGGCGCCTTAATATCTTCCAGATTAACCCCGCCAAAGGTCGGCGCAATCATCTGCACAAAACGGATCAATTCTTGCGGATCGGTGCTGTCAACTTCGATGTCAAAGACATCCACATCGGCAAAGCGCTTGAAGAGCACCGCCTTGCCCTCCATCACCGGCTTGGAAGCCAACGCGCCCCGGTTGCCGAGGCCCAGAATTGCGGTGCCATTGCTGATGACCGCCACCAGGTTGGCTTTAGCCGTATACTCATAAGCCAGAGATGGATCATCTGCAATCGCTAATACGGGGAAGGCCACCCCTGGTGAGTAGGCCAGCGAAAGGTCACGCTGCGTGTCCATTGGCTTGGTCGCGACAATTTTGAGCTTACCAGGCCGATCCTGCTTGTGATAATCTAAGGCTGCTTGTTTGTTGTCGAGTTGTTTGTGATCAGACATACAACACCTATTCCTTTGGATCCGAATGCAGGCGCAGGAGATATGCAGATGGCATGTGGTTCCGGCCCCACAATTTCTAAAAATTGTGACGGGAGCATCCGCAGTTCCAGCACTATCGGACAGTGCTGGAACTGCGGATGCTCCCGTCACGACTTCCGGAAATGAAGCCGTCAGTGCATTACCGCCAACGCCTATTTAGACAACTTTAGAAAGGTACAGTAGCACAATTATTCGCCCAATACGAGTGTGCCCCACTGGGTTGGATTATCGAACGTAGTACGGCGGGGAGAAACCGATAGCACGGTTTGTTGAGCAAATGATGTACTGTCATTATCGTTGATACTGACATTAAAACCAAAAGATTGGCCCACGTTTAGATCGCTGCTATTCACATCAAAAAGCGACCAAGGGATGAAAAACTCGGCCTGATAACCAGCCCGCGCTGGCGCCACCGTGCCCACAATACTAAAACCACCTTCTTTATCCCGCGGCAGCCAGCGGTAGACCCGCATTTCGTTCATACCGGGGCCGAAGCTGACCCCCAATTGGTAATCATCAGCATCGGCCGTTGTCAGATCGTAATCGGCGGCTAATAGACGGTCCAGGTGAATTTCAAAACCGTCGCCTTGCCACATGTCGGTGCCGGCGGGGCCGCTGCTGTAGACATCATCGGTAACCCGCACGGCCAATGCCAACCATTCCTGCGTCCAGGCCACTTGAAAGTCACCGGAAAGATCCGTTGCCCCACTGTAATTTTCTGGTCCTTGCACCACTGCGGCGATTGGCGTCCAGCGTTCGGGCCAATCTGTAAGTATGCCATCGATCACGATCTCGGCCGGCCGAGCCGCATAGAAAACACCTTGTTCACTGGGCCGGCTAATGGCACTGCCACCGGTGCCGTTCGCTGGCTGCGCAACTGGCGCTGGATTCGTAGGCATCGGATTCGCGGGCGCCGGGTTCGCCGGCGCCGGTAAACTTGCCTGCGTATTACGCCACTGGCCGTTGTTGAGCGCCACCAGGATCAATCCCGGCCAGTCGGGATCGCGGGCGTGGTTATAGAGTGTGTCCTGACAAAATTCAACTGGGTTGCTTTGTAGGATAAAGCCCCGTTCAAAGGATTGCACCAGGGCGCAAAAGCCTTTCTCTTGATCTCTGGCCCAGCCTAAACGGTTAAATAGCTCATCGCTCACCGCCCACACATAGCCAAAGCCACGCACTGGCGCCTGCAACCCCGCGGGCGGATCCCCCCGCGACGGGATCGGTTTGTCGTCCCAACGCTCGTTGATCGGTGTCCACTGCCCATCGCCAAAAAAGGCGTAGGAGAAATCCGTATCACTGCGCCAGAGCATGCCCCCGCGCTCAAATGGCTCCCACGCCGACCAGACCAGGCCGGCATCACTCACCGCGCAGCCTAATTCAGTCCGGCTATATAAGCCAGCAAAACTCTCTTGCACAGCAGTCGCGCAGGCGGGCTCGGGCGTAGGCGTTGGGGTCGGCGTGGGAGTGAGCAGCGGTGTCGCCGTTGTTGTTACGGTCAAGGTTGGCGTGCCAGCCGCGCCCAGTGGTGTCGCCGTACCGACAACCGCTGGGCTACTAATCGGGTTGGCAGCCACAGCGGTTGCTTCCCCCGCGCGCCCGGATCGGTTGAGCAACGTCACCATTGCCATACCGGCGGCAAAGGCCAGCAGCACGATGGCGCCAACCAGCACCACCCAAAACCAGGTGCGCGAGCGCGCATTCGGCCCACTGTCTGGTTCTTCTAGAATTGCGTATTCATCAAAATCGTCTTGATCCGCCATGCAGTTTCTGCCTCTACTTGGTTTGAGCGACAAGCACGAAGTGAAGTTGAGTCTACCTTCACCCCTGCTATTGAATCAGCGAAAATAACCTTCTAACAATTGCCATAACGCATCCGAATTCTCCAACAGATAAGCGGCAGCAAATGCTAGTAAAATAACGATCAATAGGAGCCAGGAGGTCCACCTCCCGCTCGTGGAAACGGAGCCAGCAGGGGCGCGGCGGCCAGCCTTCACTTGACCCGGTGCACCGAGTACGATCACCGGCTGCTCTTGCGCGATCTCACCCTGTTCATCATGCACTACGCCGCCCATCCCGGTAGACAGATCCACCTGGTGACCGACCCAATCAGCAAACAAAACACTGCCGGTCATCTGGATTAAGGCCCGTCTTTGGTCACTGTCAAGCACAAGCCGTTTGGTGGGAAATTCGGCAAAGTGCAACACCGGCCGCAGATCTTCCACCCCTTGCACAGATATATTGTTAATGGTCAAGCGTAATACGCGCTGGCCAATATCTGCTGGTTGCAGACGATAGCGTAAATCTACGATCGATGATAGCGACATAGTAGATTATGATCCATAACGAGGAGTAACCGATCATTATCAATTAACTTCAACAATTGAATTTCAAAGACCCGCTCACGCAATCCATTATCCGCTACTACGACTGTCTAAGTATGACAATTTTACCACCGCGACCTCGCAAGCGCCTAGTACACTTGGGCGGAAATAACCATACTATTCTCCGGTGAATCAGTAGTGAATCAGTAGGGTAGTGAATCAGTAGGACAGTGAGACAGTACAAACACTGTTCTACTGTCCTACTGATTCACTGTCTTACTTACGCCCAAGTGTACTAGTCGGCAAGCGACGCAAGGCTATTGATCGGCACAAAGCGACAAAATTGCCTGCTAAAGATTGTTTTTTACCCCTGGATGGAGGATAATATGCGTGTATAAACGGCGTTTAGTCATTTCTTTATACGCATCTACTCTAAAATATCTAATATTTGCCCCTACTTATTTACCATCATAACCCATAATGGCAAATGTAGTCTCTGGAGCAGTCTTACAACAAAGCGTGAGGAGATTAACGATGGAATCATTAGTCGATCTAAAATGTGTGGCCTGTCGCGCCGATTCACCGCGTGTGACAGAAGAAGAGATCGCCCAGTATCAGCCGCAAATCGCCGATTGGCAACTGATCGGGCACGAGGGCATGCCAAAGTTACAACGCAGTTTTTCCTGCTCTCCCTATACCAAAGCCCTCAAATTTACGCAATTAGTAGGCGAGTTGGCCGATGCTGAAGATCATCACCCCGCCATCCTAACCGAATACAATAAGGTGACTGTCACTTGGTGGACGTATGCCATTGACGGCTTACACCGCAACGATTTTATCGCCGCGGCCAAGACCGATCAACTATATCAAAACCTTTGAATCAAACGCAGGAGTTGCCATGTCCCAGCCAACAATTACCGTTTATGGCGCGCATTGGTGCCCCGATTGCCGCCGCAGCAAGCAGTTTCTCGGCGAGCATCAGATTCCCTACAACTGGGTCGATATTGAACAGGATCCAGCGGCGGAACAGTTGGTTGTGGAAAAAAACGCCGGCAAGCGCATTATCCCGACCATAACTTTTGAGGACGGATCTTTCTTGGTTGAGCCCACCAATGCCGAACTGGCGGCCAAGATCGGGCTGCGCACAGCAAGCGAACGAAAACACTTTCCGCTGATTGTGGTGGGCGGTGGTCCCGCCGGGTTAACGACTGCCCTCTACACGGCACGTGAGGGCATTGATACATTGGTGATCGAGCGCGCCGCCTTTGGTGGCCAGGCGGCGGTAACCGAGAAGTTAGACAACTTGCCTGGTTTTCCCGACGGTGTGGCCGGCATCGATTTTGCCAACCGGCTGCGTCAGCAAGCGCAACGCTTTGGCGTCGAGTTATTAGAGGCGCAAGATGTGGCTTCATTCCACAGCCACGACAACTATCACTGTATCACAACGGCCAGCGGGGACGAGTACAGCGCCAACGTGTTGCTCATCGCCACGGGTAGTCGTTACCGCCAGTTGGGGGTGCCGGGTGAAAGCGACTATATTGGCGCCGGCGTCCATTTCTGTGCCACCTGCGATGGTCCCTTCTACAAGGGCAAACATGTCGCGGTGATCGGGGGCGGCAACAGTGCGGCAGAAGAAAGTCTTCATCTGACCAAATTTGCTGATCAGATCACGCTTCTGGTGCGGGGCGACAAATTTAAAGCCAGTAAGATCGTGCAAGACAACGTGTTTGATAACCCGAAAATTGAAGTACGCCTCAATACCAGCGTCCAAGAATTCTTGGGATCAAAATCTAAATTGAACAAGCTGCGCCTGATCGATCACAAGGGCGGCGCAAGCGAAGAGCTGGCGGTCGACGGTGCCTTTGTCTTTATTGGCTTGGATCCCAACACCGGCTTTCTGCGCGCTAGTACGATTCGTTTGAACAAGTGGGGCTTTATTATTACGGGTCACGACCTCATTCACGATGGTGACCGTCCGCCCGGCTATGCCGCACGCGAACCAACCGCGCTGGAAACGAGTGTGCCAGGCATCTTTGCCGCGGGTGACGTACGCCTTGGCAGCACCAAACAAGTGGCGAGCGCCGCCGGCGAAGGCGCAACGGCAGCACTGCTCATTCGTGAGTACTTGAAAACTGTGTGATCGAGGTTTAAGTGTTAGCTCCTGGCGGCCAGCAAAGTAGGTAAACGTGCGGAGGATGCTCCCTCCACGGTGCCAAAACAATTCGCGCTCATGGCTCGGCTGCACCCTGTTGGCGCTTATAATGACGACGCGCCTTGGCGCGATTACCACAGCTTTCCATTGAGCACCAGCGCCGACTGCGGTTGCGGGTCAGATCAAAAAAGAGAAAGCCACACCCTTGCTCATCGGCACATTCGCGCACGCGGGTGAGCAA
>JBBRVA010000487.1:0-6358 GCA_038247295.1 Caldilineales bacterium
AGCCAGAGCGTGCGCGCCACCCATTCACCGCGGTTAGTGCGCTGCACCCATGCCCCCCAGAGCGCCCAGGCTACCCCAGCCGCTGCCACAATTAGACCAATGCGGTAATGATTTAAGACCGTACCAAGCACCAAGAGTATGATCAACGCCAGGGTGCGATAGTCGGGCCGTCTTTTCTCCGTCCACCAGACATCAAACGCCCACAGACAGGCGGGCAACACAATCTGACCGGTCAGTTGTGTATAGCGCCCCCAGTTAACATAGAAACCAGGCATCGACGATAGCAGCCCAGCCGCCAAGATCGCCGCGACACCGGCCCAACGGTTGCCGCCCGCCAGCCGCACGGCAAGTGGGTAGAGGGCTAAAACGGCCAACACATTAAGCATTTGGCTGCCGATTAAGACGCTTTGAGTGGCGTCCATGCCACTCAGCCAAGCCCAACACGCCAACGCAGTATGCAAGCCAAAATGGTAAGTGAAGCTCTGTAATGGGGCATACGGGGCCCAAGATTGAAAGAGACCACCATGATCAAGCATCAGTTGGGTAATCATGGTGTGATGAACAGAATCGCCCCAGGCCGGTGCCGGCAGGGTGCGAATCGGGATCAGGCGGGTCAACACCAGGAGCAGGGCCAGCCCCACAAACGCGTAGCGGCTAACCTGCGCCCAGGCTAATGGCCACGGTCGCCAATCGGCACGCAGCCGCCAAACGTCATACAGCCAGACAAGCAGGCCAATCGCACCGGGCGCCCAAGCCAGCAAAGGGCCAGGTTGGATCTTGAGTACGTAGAGCCAGAGCAGCAAAATCGGATAGACCGCGATCGTGATCCCAGCCGCCAAACCAAGCTGTTCTTCCCATGCCAATGTCTGGCCGCGCCAAAGCCAGGATAGCAGCGCGTAGCCTGGCAAAACGTATAAAAAAAGCGCAAAAGTAATATAGCGCAGAATCGTCAAACCGTATGTGAGCAGATCTAACAAAATCGCTTGTTGGTCATAGATTTCGCGGAAGGCCAGATCACCTGTTTGTAAAGCATCGTTCACGTAGAGGACGCCATCGGCATAGCGATCACCGCCAGCCATGCCCACTTGCACATTGCCGCCCGCAAGTTCAGCGTAGTAAGTGCGTCCGTGTGAAGCCTGCAACGGGCTAAACTCAAAGCGGTAGAAACCAGGCGTGACAACTTGATCGGCTGGCAGCGTTATGGTGAGCAGATTGTTTGCCCCGACAATATCTTCACGCAGATAAAGTGTAGGCGCAATCGGGGGCTGTTCTTGCGGCTGCAGATAAAAATCCAAGGCGCGCAGACCGGCATGATGGCCGACAAAAGTTTGCCCCAACGGCATATCTACTTGAATGGTTGTGTCTACTTGTTGCTGTGAACTGTCGACCAGATCAGAGCCAAGCGCAGGGGCTGTACAAGCGGAGAGTAGGCAAAGCAGGCACATCACAACCAACAGGTGCCCGATCGGTGAGCGCAGTAGAGGATAGCGGAAAAAGGGTATGGTGGGATACTTGCGCAAGCCTGCCTGATCGCCCGTTTTCTGTTTTCCGTTTTCCGTTTTCCTAGAACAGGCTATCATCAACGATGTGACATGGGTCAGTGATTCAGATTATTTATGCAATGAAGAGCGGTAATTAATAATCGATCGTAAATTCGCCGATGTCGACTACTTCATCAAGCGGCGCATTCCAGATCATCGGTTGATTTTCGTCATCGCGGATGATCGTATATTTGAGCACCATATCGCCAATCAAGACAATATAATCCTTTTCTTCTATATTATTAAAGATAAAGTAACCGTTTTCATCCGTAAACGCAGTGGGACTAAACGTATTGTCCAACGCCCAGACGCACTTGCTGCGCTTCTCTTCTTGTTTTACTTCGCCAGGACAGGTAACTTCGGCCAGCCGCACAACGGCATGGTTGAGCGGCTGGTTATTTGTGTTCGAGATTAAGCGCCCGGTTACGGTTGCCATGCCTGGCTTACTTGTCGGCAGGGGTGTTGGGGGAGCACTCTGGGAAAGTGGGCTCGCTGGTTGACCCAACGGGCTGGCCGGCTGATCAAGCGGGCTCACAGGGCCAGAACGCGCCGCGGTTACGGTATCGCTCGTGGTGATGGTCTCCGTATCCGTAACAGCAACTGTTGCCGTAGGATCAGCAGCGGTGGTCGCGGTGGGGTCCGGGGCTGTTGTAGCTGTCACGGCTGGCTCTGGCGTATTCGTAGGTGCAACCGTCGGGGTTTCTTCATCGCCACCACAGGCGGCTAAAATCAACAATGCTGCAATCAGCAACAGTGTCACGAATTTATACTTATTTTTCAACGCATACATGAATCAAATTACCTTTCCTAGCGGAGCCATTTTTGCAATAGCAATTAAAAATCTTTCTTAAGTAGAGATCAGCTTTCCTGATTCTCTGCCAACTGTTTATTATTTACTAATTATGATTTATGCATTCACTTTAGCATACTACAGATAGAGTACAACAGGTTTGCCACCAGATGCAATACTCCTTCGGTAGTAGTAGCACTTTCTGCCCTAGATTACCCCGAAGGTGGTATTGTACTCTGCCGCCAATTCGCTATAATCGTAAACAGTTCAAGGATGCAAGGATTTGAGTTTGCAAGTACATTCATTAAAGTATAGCACTTTCAAGTAATAGTATCCACATATAGTGTGCAAAACAGACTTAATTTTACATCCAAATTGCGTAAAGTCCCAACCGAGCAAAGTACGAAAGGAACAGATGTATGAAACGAACGCTTAGAGTTAAATTTGCCATGGTCTTGGCCATCATTTTGGTCTTGACCTCGGCGAGCCTGGTATCGGCGCAAAATCCCGCCAACCAGACTTCCTTTATCACGGCAATTACGTATCAAAATGTAAGCGCCTCTGCGGCCACGGTCAGTTTCCAATTCTTCAATGAGAAGAATGCAAGCGCAACGTCCGTATCCCGCAACTTGCCAGCCGGCGCTGGTTCGTCGTTGTTTGTTGGTGGCTTGACTGGCACCGAGGCCTTGCCGGCCAACTTCCTTGGCTCGTCCGTGCTCTCCTCCAATCAGCCGATCGTGGCGACGTTGGTGCAGATCCCGCAATCGACCACGGTGAAGAACCGCCCGTTGTCGAATGGCTTCTCCAGCGCCACCTCTACTGTCTTGTTGGCCACAGTGCTGAAGAACAAATTCAACACCAATTCCAAGTTCTCGATCCAGAACGCCGACACGGGCAGCATCGATGTTACGGTCAAGATCTTCAATGCTGATAGCCCGGCTGATCCGGCCATCACGATCACCGAAGCCGGCATTCCGCAGGGTGCAGCCAAATATTTTGACATGGGCACGCTCTCGCAGATTTCGGCCGCCAGCTTTAATGGTTCGGCTACGATCACCGCAGTCAAGGCTGGCACCACGACCCCAGCGAATATTGTTGGTTCGGTGTTGGAACTTTCCACCAACAGCGTACCGGCCAAGGCCTTTGAAGGCGTCCAGAGCGGCGGCCCCACGGTCTTTATGGCCAGCGCGCTGTGCGACATCTTTGGTGGTCAACGCACAGCCTATGCGGTGCAGAATACCAGCGCCACAGCCACGGCGAACGTCACCGTAAACTATTCGAACGCCACCAGTGAAGCAGCTTCATTAGCCCCTGGCACCAAGAAGAGCTTTATCGCTTGCGACAAAACGGGCGCCAACTTCAGTGGCGCAGCCACAATCAACAGCACTGGCGCCGATATCGTTGTTATCGGTAAGGTCTTCAACAATCCAGGTCTGCCCGGTTTTGAAACCGCCTTCTTGGGCGAAAAATCTGGCGCGGCGAAGTTAGCGCTGCCCTATGTCCGCTGGACGGCCGATGCTACCTTCAATTCCGGCGCCCGTCAGCGCACCTTCCTCGCCATTCAGAACGTTGGTGGCGCAGCGGTGAGCAACGTACGGGTGAGATATCTGGACGCCGTTGGTACGGAGTTGGGTGTACACACAATTGCCAGCATCGCCGCTGGCCAGAAGGCCAACTCCACGCCGATTAATGCTGGCGGCTCGGCTCAGTTGCTTGAGTTTGGCACGCCAGATGGCAACCCCGCCGGTATTGGCTTCGGCGGTGCAGTCATCATTGAAGCCGATGCCGGCAGCCAACTGATTGCGGTCGCTCGCGTTGCCTCCAAAGTCGGCGCCATCCAGGTCGCCGAGGACTACAACGGCGTACCAGTTCAGTAACAGCCAAGTTCTGTTGCGGGTGGGATTTATCCCCGTATAAATGAATAAAAAAGCGAGACGCAAATCCGTGCGTCTCGCTTTTTTTATGGTAGACTAAAGATTAAAAAACTACGCTCATCGGCGAAAAACATTCAGACATCCAGGCTCTTGTTATGCTACGGCGCATTCTATCAACCATTGCCAATACGATCTTTTTTAACTCATCGCGCAAATATTTAGAAGATTTCCTGCGGGCAGCGGCCGTCGCCATGCCAGCTGGCGCGCGCGTGCTCGACGCTGGGGCAGGCGATTGTCGCTACAAAAAACTCTTTGCGCATACCCGCTATATTGCCACCGATTTTGGTCAGGTTAATAAACGCTATGCATTGGCAAAACTAGATACGATTTCCAATCTCCATCACATCCCGATGGCCAGTGGCGGCTTTGATTTTGTCATTTGCACACAAGTCCTCGAGCACATTCCCAATCCAGCCGTCGTCTTAAACGAGTTGCATCGAGTGCTGCAAACCGGGGGTGAACTTTGGTTATCGGCGCCACTCTTTTTTGAAGAACATGAAACTCCCTACGATTACTTTCGTTATACCCAATTCGGATTACGCCATTTGCTCGAAGCAGCCGGTTTTCAAGTTTTGAAATTGGAACCGCTAGAAGGCTATTATGGCACCCTCTCCTATCAATGCCGAGCGGCGGCGCTGGCGCTGCCGCTTACACCGGGCGCCTATGGTGGTGGTATGCTTGGTGTTGCGCTGTTACCAGCCATGTTGGGCATGAAAATTACCTGTGCTTTATTGAGTATTGCGCTAGGTTGCCTAGATTTGCGCTACAAGTATACACAAACGGGGTATTGTAAAAACTACACGGTGGTCGCCATAAAGAAATAAGTAACTGTTCAGGCTATAAATTACTACAGCGGATTTAGATAGGAACGGATGGTTGGCTATGTTGACAAAATCCGTTTCTATCTAAATCCGCTGTAGTAGGCTGAATAGTTACAGAAATAAAACGATGATGGCAGCCAATACGCCATGGTCGATTATTTTCCACACGGCGGCGGATCGGCTTCCTGCGCCAGCAAGAAGAGTGAGTAGTCGCCTGCTTGCCAGCTCTGCTGGGCGATGGTCTGTAAGGTCGTACTTGCCACATCTGTATAAGCAAGCACGAAACGAATCTGGCGGCGTGCGAGTTCGACTTGGAGATCTGCTGTTGAGCGTGCGAATAGGCTCGGATTGTTCGCATCATCCAGGATCGGCGTCCCTGCCGGCGTAAAGAGTAATTTCGAGTTGCGGTCAAAGACGACCGCAGCCGGATCATCGGTGAGCACCTGAAGCGCCAAATAATCCCAAAATTTCACCTCAATCAAGATCGGATCGCCTGGGCAGAGTTGACCGGTTGCCCGCAGATCGATCAGATGACGCCCCACCGCCCAAATCTCGGGTGCAAAGTTATTGGGATAATGTGGAATGGTATTTAGCTGCACAACCACGAGGGCGGTGATGAGCAGCAAAATGAACCAACGCCCGCCCAGCCGCAGTACACCGATCTGGGTTAGCGCCCATACAGCGCAGGGAACGAGCAACAGCGTGGGTAACACAACCAAACGTGGTGTGTTATGTGACGCTGTCGCCGATTGCAACGCGCTCCCCATCAACATCAACCATACACCCAGCCACAGTAAAGCCAATAATTGGATCGTGCGTTGTTTGCGCATGCCCCATGCGCCGATCAAACCAAGCGGGATAATGATTGTGCCAACTTGCCACAAATCCTGAAACTGGCCCAGCAGACGACT
Organism: Caldilineales bacterium; assembly: GCA_038247295.1. Classification (GTDB taxonomy): domain Bacteria; phylum Chloroflexota; class Anaerolineae; order Caldilineales; family Caldilineaceae; genus JAPLGZ01. The sequence continues at coordinate 5,998 of JBBRVA010000487.1, forward strand.
CAGCAATGGTTTGGCGCCCTGGCGAGCCAAAATATAAGCCCGCACAGCGTGGGTGGAGAAAAAAGGGTCACCATATTTTAGCCCGTGATAGCCCATCCACCCCACTGGAAAGAGCCAGGGCAACGCAGCTACCAGCAGCAAATAATGCGGACGGGGTGAAGCCACCCGCACCCAACGCCAAGCCAGATAAAGCGAAAAAAGGGCGCTTACACCCCACGCGTCAAAGCGCGTGGCATTTGCTGCCAACAAACTGAGCGCGGCGCCCCATATCACCCAACGCTGACCATAATTCTGCCAACGCAACAGACTTAGTGCGGCCAGCGCAATCCAAAAACAGAAGAGTGGTTCTGAAAGCCCCGAC
>JBBRVA010000488.1:0-6355 GCA_038247295.1 Caldilineales bacterium
CCCCCCCTGTGCCCGCTCCGCCGGGAGCCGGGTGCCCCCGGGGCGCGACCGGTTAGGGCCACGGCCCGTACGGTACGGAATTTCGTCGGGGCGGTTTGTACCCCCACGCCTCCGTTCAACCCCGCCTGGGCGGTTACAAACCGCACCTACGAAATTCCTTACCGTAATGGCAGTGACCCTAACCGTTCGCGCCCAATGGGCACCCGGCTCACGTCGAAGCCTGAAAAAAGGGAGGGCACTGTAATCTTGTCAGCGAAGATCCAGTTCCTCCTCTTATCAGGGGGTGGCTTGGTAGTTACGAAATTACTTGATATTTTATCATGTGAGCCGAGTTTCGTTTTACTCTGTCCAACGATGAACGCGCATCCCTTTGCTCTGCGCCAACGCATCGACCCACATGCGCTCCCACACGGCGTGATCAGTCAATACGGCCGCTGGATTGGCACGACTGCGCACAACAAAGTGGGGATGAAAGGGGCGTCCGGTCGGCGTTCCCGTCGCCTGATAACGGATGTCCATGCTCCAGCGCACGCCGCCGGTTGTGTTGCGCGTGGAACAGTGTGGCGTATGTTTGTGCATCAACAATACACTGCCTTTACGCATCGGCAGTGGCACAATTTTGGCCTGTGGTAGCACATCCGGTGCAATGGCGGTGCCCAAGCCGCGCTTGGTGCGGTGGCGCAGCAAGCCTTGTTGGTGGACACCTGGCATCACACATAAACACCCGTTCTCTGACGTGGCATCGGTCAAGGGCAGCCAGACAGTGAGGACAAAGTACGGATCAGCTTCTTCCCACATCACGCCGGCGTCTTGATGCCAATGCACTACATGCGGATCGCTGCCGCGCGGCGTCAAACCAGACGGAAGCTTGGGGCGAATGTGCTGGATCGGGCTGCACGTGATCTCGGCGCCGATCAATGGCTCGATCAAGTCCAGCAGCGTTGCGTCGCGCAGAAATTCAAAGGCCGCTTTGCCGCGCCGGTGCATGATGTCCAACCCTGGATAGATTTCGTTATTTTCGCGACAGATGGCCACGAGCCGATGCTCGAACGATTGCCCAGCATAAGTTTGCGACAGTTTACCCGCGGCATATAGCTCGTTCGCCCGCCGATCGATATAGGCAGTATATTCTTCGATCAGCGGATTCAAACTATCGTCGGCTAATCCGTTTTCTAACGTCAGGAAGCCTTGCTCGTTAAACTGGGCAATTTGTGCTGGCGTAAGATTCACAGGGCTTCTCTTTCATCCGTTAATGTACGCGGCCACTGTTCCACTGTGGCTGGCCAGCCCAGATCGCAGCAAATCTCTTGCCAGGTCTCGCTCATGCCATCTTCATAGAGAAAAGGGACAAAGCCCAGCTCCAAATAGAGCCGAATGGCGGGTAGGCGTTCGTCCATGACATTTAAGTAGATATTTTGGTAGCCGATTTCGATCAGCCGCGCCGTAACGGCTGCCGTCACCGCGCGGCCTAGCCCACGTCGCCGGTGCTCTGGGTGAACAAAGACCAGCGAAAGCTCGCCGCCAAAGGGAAAATCGTAGCTATCGGCGTCGGGCCGATGGCGGGCAAGGGCAGTTGCGACGAGGGTACCGTCGCCCGCTTCCACCAGAAAGAAGCTGGCGGGCAGGGCGCGTACCAACAGCAGATGGAGCGTCTTTTCGTTACAACGCCAGCCGGCATCTTCCCAGCCATCGATATTGACTAGATCACAATAGGCGTCTGCATCTTCATCGCGATAGTGGCGCAATGTATAGCCGACCGGTAATTCAACTGCTGGTGGTGCTGCCAACTGTTGGCGCGGCCAGACCATGTAGAGCATGGGGATGGGAATGGTCATGATGGTGATCGATGGCATAGGTTTTTTCGGTAAAAGCTAGGAAAATCAGTAATAAGTCATGCTTAATTAGCTCAAATAAGCAATTGTCTGCGGCCCTTCAGGCATGGCGCAGATTCGTAGGGGCGTAGCCGATCTGGCTTGTAACTGCGCTACGGTCGCCTCGATATTGCGACAGGGCATAAAGAGCGCACGCTCAATTTGCGCAGCGCTCAAGCCATCGCTGTAGACATAAACATCGGCATGTAACTGAATCATGGCCTGGATCTGCACCTGCCATTGATCTTGTTCGCTGAAACCGGGCTGGGCGATCAGGTCGAGCACGCCCTGCGGGGAGCCACCTTCGGCCAACAGCGCGGCATAACGACCGTGGTCGGGCAGCCCATCCTGGCAAGCGCCAGCCATAATGATCGCCCCGCCCTTGCGCACGATCTCTTTGGCCGCGCTCATGCCTTTGACGCATTGGTAGAGGTTTTGATCAAGCGGATAGCCACTGTTGGTGGTGATCACAACATCGTAGGGCGCGCCAACCGGCACCATCGCGCTGGCGCGCACAAAGGCGCATCCAGCCGCGTGCGCCGCCAGCAGATCGCCAGCAAAGATACCTGTGATCTGCTTTTGCGCGTTCATGCTGACGTTGAGCAAAAAAGTGGGATTGGCCATCAGCGCCACTTCGCGCATCTCTTCCCAAATCGGATTGCCCTGAGTGCTGCCCCAGGTTGCTTTCGGATCGGCAATCATCGTCCGGCCGTGATTGGTCAGCACACTCTCTTGCCCGGCCAACGCGGGCAGCACCGCCTTTGGTCCGCCACTAAAGCCGGCGAAGAAATGGGGTTCGATAAAACCCGTGAAAATTCTCACATCAGACTCGACCAGCAACCGGTTAACCCGCACCGGGTGGCCAAAAGAAGTCTGGCCCAAGGTGACCAATTGCGTATCATCAAAGGCATTGTGTTGCCGGCAACAATAATTTTCCACAATGGCATCGCCCAGCATGCCGCGCAGCTCGGCTGCGGTTTGCGGCCGATGCGTGCCCAGCGCATTGAGCAGCGTGATATCCTGCCGTGCAATGCCGGCTGCCTCCAACTCGGCTACCAACACCGGCATGATGCGTTCATTCGGGGTCGCACGCGTGATATCGCTGTGGCAGATGACGACCTTATCGCCTGGTTTTACCTTCGCCGCCAGCGGTGCGGATTCAATTGGTGCGCGCAACGCGTCGCGCAATGCCGTTGCTTCGTCGCCCACACCAGGCGTAAAACGCGAAGTGACCACATTGGTGGTGTCTGGCAATTCGACATTCAATCCATTCTGTCCGTACGCTAAATGTACCTGCACACCTTCCTCCGATCAATGGCCAATGAGCATTCTAGGTAAAAGATTCTTCAAAACTCTACTGCCAAACCCCCAATTTGTCAATCACTCTGGTCCATTGCTTCGCGTCATCGGTTTGAATCGGTATGAGACTACGTGCTATACTGTTGTACATGAACCCATCAACTGATCAGCCACTGCCAGGCAGTTTGGCACCTTACTTTCAGGAATATAATTTTCAACGCATTGACCCGGAACAACACGCCGATCTGGTGATTGAGCGTGTATTGGCCTATGGCGACCGAAATGAATTGCGCTGGCTCTTCCGTCGTTATAATCGTCAGCATATTACTGACTGGATACTACACATGGGCGCACGACGGTTGCCCTGGCGTCGATATAATCTATGGTGTGTACTCTTTAGTTTACCTCCCGCTCGCCGCTTCCGCGAGGATAATAATCGCATATGGCCTTATTAAAGCCTGTACACTGGGAAGTAATTTCTGTCCAGATGCAAGATATATTGAAATATATAGGTAGCTGCGCCTGGGTTAAGCGTTTTTATTTGAGAATGCCAATCGAGATTTGCAACCTGAGCTGCTTATTGATCTTCCCTGGTCGCAAGTGCAAGATTTTTTCATAGCGCAGTCGCAAGCCTTGGGCAAGATTTGGTTTGATGATTAGCTCGAAATCGAATAGATAATCAAGCTGATCTCTAAATTGAATATAAATTGTGTACAGGCTGAGATCGGTCAAGAAAGCAACTGCTTGACCGATCTCAGCCTGTACACGTTTAAAGACCGGTCAGCAAAGCTGACGCCGCTTAATCCCCAATCATCTCCTTGTGATCTAAGACACAACCGCGCCGTGTTCCCCGCCATTGCTTGTTGTCGCCAATTTAATAGAATGAAGGCATCACGATCATACTTCGCACCAGCGCTGATCTCCAAGTTTTCGTGGCATACCACACCCCGAACCGCTTCTTGCGTTCGTGAAAGGAGAAGTTCATGTGAATCGATCAGTGCCCGCTCTTGTTCCCTGCAGATGGGACTACGGTACGGGTTATCAATCACTCGTTCATCTGCTATCCTGCTTTTTGTTTTGTTATGCAATGTTGCCCTGCATTGCGCCCCAGTTACCCGTTTTCGCCACAGTAGGTTATCTCAGTAACAACCTGAAGGAGCAACTATGATTCGCCAACACCCAATCACCATTTTCTTTTTGGTGGTCGTCGGTCTGCTGGCTGGCAGCGCCGCTGCGTTTGCCTACAGCAAAGATCAGCCGCCTGCCACAACTTGGCCGACGAATATTGAACAGGACGTAGTAGCGGCCAGTCCAGCCGCTGCCGACGCAGCTTGTGCTGGCGGTCCTGTGATCGACGGCATCACGCTGGACGAATGTTATGTGCACAATTTTAGCATTGGCGCCGACGCTCGTACGGTGCGCGTCTGGTACACCAAAAATCCGGTTACGGCCACACGGATGGTCGATGGCAACCCGGTTGTGCTTTCGCACTGGATCGACACCGACGCCCAGGCCGTACAAGTGGCCGACTGGTTCGAGGATGCCTGGCGGCGCTATCATGCCGACTCGGGCCACCATCTCTACACCAGCGGCTGTAGCAACCGGCTCAATGTGCAGATGGAAGACGGCATTGGCTGGAGCGGGATTGCCTATTGGGCCAGCTCTGGCAACTGCAATATTGGCATCGATTCGCCGATGGTGCGCGGCGGCGGCGGCCAATGGACCGTCTACCACGAAGCGCAGCACTATCTGCAATATTCCTACGACGACGGCTGTTACGGTAGTTGGCAGCCCAACTACCCAGACAACAGTGAGTTTGTCGAGGGCTATGCCGATCTGGGCGCAGACAGCGTCAATGCGGCCCTCGACGCCATTGGCTACAATGGCAACGGGTACAATGCCAGCACGTCGATGTACGACAAATCGTATGGCAATCGCTTTAACAAATACTTTATCGAGCAACTGGGCACGACCGGTACACCCGCCGATCCCTGGCACCATATGGACGCCCTCTACGCCCACTATCAAGAGTGTGACGTACAAGACGATCTGTATGTGCTCGACTCGCTGGTGCCCAGCCTCAGCGGGGGCAAATGGAGCCTGAACCAATTCTTCCTCAACTTCTTTGCCGCCAACTGGGCGATGGCCTGGGCCGATCAGGCTACACAGCCCGAGCTCACCTATTGGGATGACGACGCTGGCGCCTACTCGGCTCCTTCCCTTACGCAGGATGTGAGCATGGCCAGTGGCACCCAAAGCTGGGCGGAGGTGACCCCCGACGACTATGCGGCCAAATATTATCAGATTCGCCCGCAGACCGGTTGCCCCTTTGTGCAACTGGATGTAGACGGCGCAGCCGGCGCGCAGCTGGGCATCAACCTGATGGCCGCTGACACCAGTGCCCCCACGCGAGTATTGCGCTCGGCCAAGATTGGCGAAGATTATACCCGCACCTTTGCCGGCGCTGGCGTCAATGATCGCCTGGTGGTGGTCGTTAATAGCTTCGCTAGCAACTATAATTACACAGTGACGGCCACCTGCGTTAGCCCGACGATCAATATTCTGGAGCCGCGCCAGGTCAAGTTCGCCCTGGTCGGCGCACCCGACAGCCCGATTGCCTATCTGGCCCGCTGGAACGTCAAAGACGGCACGGCTAACGTGCGCGGTCTGGTCGAGTCCAGCTTCTCCTTCAGCGCCGAAGGTGGCAATGCCTCGATCGTGGCGGGTAGCTTCCAGGAAGTGGGCGATGAATATTGGGCGGTGCTGCTGCCACCGGTCAAACCGCTTGGCACCACCTTTGTCGATTTCACGGCCTGTCTCGAAACGGCCATTTGCGACAGCGAAACCGATGCGCTGCTCTATGTGTCGCCTGGCAACACCGACATTGCCTTGAGCTTCGACGCCAGCGGCTCGATGGAAACCGAAGATGTGATCGGTGAAGGCACCCGCCTCTCCAATGCCCAGCGCGCCGGCAACGTCGTGGCCGATCTGCTGCGCCCCGGCGACCGCATCGCCGTGCTGGATTGGTCGGCGACCGATGTCCCGGTTGGCTGCGGTCTGCCTGGTGGGGATGGCAATTGTCCGTTCGATCCCGGCTTGCTGCTCTCACGCCGCGATGTAACCTCGCCTACCTTGACGACGCGCATCAATGAAACCCGCGCCGCCGTCAACACGATCTCGGCCCG
>JBBRVA010000489.1:0-6297 GCA_038247295.1 Caldilineales bacterium
GCCCAACTTTGGCAGCGCTGGCACAATCAGCGCGATCTGTTCCACCCGGCGAGCCTGCCGATCCAGGCGGAGATCAGCCAATGGGAGACGCGCTATCGCAACCTCATGCGCAACTTTGAGCCGCACAACCCAGTTGCCTATTGGCTGGATCGGCGGGACGAATTGAACAAGCTAATGCTGCGACTGTTGCAGGCGCGGCGCGGCCTGGCGCAGACCGGCGGGGAGCCGACCTTTTTGGCCTACCACTGGCGCCAACTCAACCGTTTGGGCTACACCATTGCCGACTGTCAAGCGTTTCATCGGGCGGTGGAAACAGTAGTCGTCCCCCTCGTTGCCAAGCTGCGGGCGGGCGGCGATACGCTAAGTCAGTCGAGCGCCGAGATCACCGATCTTACCCTGCTGGTCGATGGCATTGAGCGCATCTTGCAGCAGATCGATCCGACCTTTGGCACGATTTTTCAACGCCTGCGTGACGGTTATCTCGACCTGGGTAGCCGTCCTCACAAGGCGGGGGCGGTTGAAGAATGGTTCTTCCCCGGTGCGGGGCTGCCCTATTTGCATGTTGCTACCTACAACGCCGGCAGTGTCCTGCATGAAAGCGGTCACGGCATGCACGATTCCCTCTCCTTCCAGGCGCATGGGTCAATGTGGAATCTCAATGGTCCCGAAGAGTTTCAAGAGTTTGCGGCCACGAGCATGGATCTGCTGAGTTGGCGCTATTATGCGCAGGCGCAAGGCGGTCCCTATACAGAAGAAGAAAGTGAGGTTGCTTGCCAACATGTCCTAAATTATTACTTGGACGCGCTGACCAACTGCACCATGCAGGATGCCTTTGAGCATTGGGTGTATGGCGCAGCGCCGATGGATGTCACCTCGGCCCACCTGGACGCCAAATGGCTCGAACTTAAACGCCGTTTCACGCCGTGGGACGAGTGTGATCCGAGTAGCCCGGAAGCGCAAAGTGGCTGGCAACGCTGGACGTGGAGCTTATATCGGATGCCGCTCTATATGATCACCTATCCGATGGCGATTGTCGGCGCCTGTCAGTTTGGCCGCTTGGTGGCAACCGATCGTGTGAGGGCAATCCAAAATTACAAAGTTGCGCTCACGATGGGCAATACCCGCGCCTTACCAGAGTTATTTCAAGCGGTTGGGATCACCTTTCCGTTTATGCAACCGGCTGTAGAAGACGCGCTGCAATTTGTGGTTGAGGAAATGGCAAACCTAAGGCGATCACAGGGAGGTTAAGGAGAAAATCTATGTACATTCGAACGGCACAAGCAGCCGACGCACCCGCAATGGGCCGTGTGATGGTGGAAACCTATTTACGCGCCCATCGCGGGCAGGTCCCCGATGAGGCATGGCGCATACGGCAGGCAGAATGGACACCGGAAGCATCGGCGACCGGTTGGGCGCGTTCGATTCGCGCCATTGCCGAGGATAGCCAAGCGCATGAATGCATCTATATCGCGGTGGAAGATGCCACCCAACCGGAACAGGTTATCGGCATAGTCATGGGCGGGCCGAGCGGGGTGGCCGGCTATGAAGGCGTTGGCGACATCTACGCGCTCTATGTGGATTTTGCCCACCACGGGCGCGGCATCGGGCGCAAGCTGATCCAGGCGGCAGCAAAGCAGCTTCGTGCGCGTAGCATGACATCGTTGATCATCCGTTCGCTACCCGCCAATGAACCAGCCAATCGCTTTTACGAGTCACTGGGCGGTCAGTTGGTGGGCGAATGTGCGGCAGAAGATTCCGGCTATCCGATTACCCAGCGTATTTATCACTGGCCGGATAGCGCGTTACTAGGCGACATTGGGCATGATTCAACTATCTGACCATCGATTATCTGGTCACCGCCTGATCGAAGTGCGCAGTTTCAAATGGCCGCATCGCCCGACCTCGCTGGCAATAGCCCGACTACTGGGTGAGGACAGCTTTGGCCGTTGGCTGGGCGTCGCCCGCGGTGAGCCGTGGTGGGTGGCAGATCGCTCACGCGTTGGTGTTTTTGAGCAGTCATTGGTCAAAGGGCCGGGCAAGAAGCGCATCCTCGAATTAGGCGCAGGCGGTGGTCAGGTGGCGGCGGCGATGGTGGATCTGGGTTACGAAGTCGTGGCCCTTGAGCAGGCGCCGACCCTGAGTGCGCACGCCCAAAAGCTAGCAGCAGCACCGCTGGCCGGTCAACTTACCGTGGTGCAGGCCGATTTCTACACCGTGGAGCTGGCGGGCCCATTTGACGTGGTCTGCTACTACGATGGCTTTGGTGTTGGCGCGGATGCGGATCAGCAGCGCTTGCTCCAGCGGATCGCGGGCTGGCTTACCCCCACCGGCCGCGCGCGGATCGAGGTCAGCACGCCCTGGTATGCCGCCGCCGTCGATGGCCGTGGCTGGACAGTCGGCCAGGCTGAACGGCGCTACAACTTTGACGCCGACGGCTGTCGTTGGCTCGATGCGTGGTGGCCCAGCGGTCAACAGGAGCAGCAGGTGCAGCAATCCCTGCGCTGTTATTCGCCGGCGGATTTGCGGCTGCTACTTGCATCAACCGGCTTGCAGTTGCAACATGTCAGGCCTGGGGGAATGGCTGATTGGACGCAGGGCACGTGGTTACCCGCCGTGCCATTGGGGAAAGCGATGAATTACGTGGCGCAGTTAGGGCTAGCTAGCAGATAAGCAGGGGGCAGAGTATGACCGAATGGAAGACGCTTGCCAAACGTATTGTGGACGGGCTCAATATCCAACCGGGCGAATTGATCCAAGTGCGCGATCACATCGACCGTCCCGCAGTGCTGCAAGAGGTGCTATTGGCGATCGATTGGGCTGGTGCGACGCCGTTGGTCGATCCCCAATCGCCCACCTATCTCAACCGCTGGCTGGCCGAGGCGACACCCAAAATGATCCAGCAGAGCAGTCAACATCGTCTCAAGTGGATGCTGGAAATCGACCGCGTGATCTCGTTGAGTGGTGGCATCCCAAACTTTGCACTGGCCGCCCCCGCCGCGTTGGCGGCCTGGCAACAGATGGATGAAGCGATCACAGCGATCGAAGAGCGCCGTCAGTTGCCAATGTTGGTCGTCGCCGTGCCGAATCAACAGCGGGCCGATCTACTGGGGCTCCCACTGGGTGAATTAGAGGCGCACATGATGCCAGCCCACCTGCTGGGCATGGCAGAAAGCCGGCAGTTGATCGACAAGGCATTGGCCGCGGTCGCGGGCAACCACATCACCATCAACACGGGGCAAGCCCACACGCTGCACCTCTATCATGGCGACCGCGCTTGGCACGGCGACGACGGGGTGATCGATGAACGGGATCGCCAGCACAAGACCATCGTTAGCAATCTGCCGGCGGGGTCAGTTTACACGACCGTACGCGAAGCGCTGACCCACGGTAGCCTCTATCTGCCCAAGGTATTCGAGGCAAGCGAAGTTGTCTTTCACTTTGCGGCGGGACGGATCACCCAAATCGAAGCGGCCCATCATGCGGAGCAAGTGGCGGCCTGGTTGGATGGTCACAGCGGCGAACCACGGCGGATCAGCCATATTGGCATCGGCTTGAACCCGCAATTACGCCAACCGATTGGCTGGACAATTGTTGATGAACATGTGATGGGTGCGCTCTTTCTGGCCTTGGGTGAAAATCGTTATATGGGCGGGCAAAATGAGTCCTCGCTCAACCACGATTTTGCCTTGCACGGCGCTTCCTTCCAGGTGGATGGGCGAGTGATCGTACAGGATGGCAGGCTGGAAATAGGATAAAAACGGGACGGAGGAAATGATGTTGAGTAGCGCAGCATGAACTAACAATAGAACAGACAAGGGGCGATCTGTTTGGGCCACTAGACCAAAATTAATTGTTCGCCGAGTCGGTTCAGTTCCGCCAAATAGTGGGCGGCGTCAGGGGCGTCAATCCAGCGTACCTGTTGCCAATCCTTGTGGGTAGCAGAGCAGAGACGCCGGGCGAGATCAAGGGGATAGATGCCGGTCGCCTTGCTTGTCGCGCCTTCGATAGCGTCTTGAATCGACAAGCCAAGCCGGGTACACAGACCCCAGATATCGGCCAAGTCGCGCGGTTCTTCACGCCCGATCAAAGCGGTCAACTTGTTGGCAAGGATATTTTCTGGGCTGTCGATGCGACCAAGGATAGGATGTTGATGGATTTCGCCAATATGGGAGGGGACATCATTGATCATCTCTATTTTAAGCACGACGTCATTGTGAGTAAGCACAATACGTGCAAAATATTCTTCATTTTTGGTGACAAGTGTTTGCCAGCGGGTATCACTCGAAAAAGCATGAATGACGAGGTTTGACCATAGGGTAAATCGCTTGTCAAAGTTGACAAACAGATCGAGATCGTCAGAAAAGCGATGGTTAAGGTAGGCACGCGATACAGCAGTCCCCCCGGTAAGGTAAAAGCCTGTATCCAGGTCTGCTATCAGATGGAGCGAAAGGTCCTGTAATGGATAAAGTTGATTAAAATAATAAGAGGGAGTATTTAGCATTTATGAGAGCAATTCAGGATGATGATCGGGTAGCCAACTAACTAAGAAATCGATTCCGCGACAGGTTGAATGCGAGCGTACATGCCGTCGCCAGCGCGGCCAGTTTTCGATCAACGCCTTATAACCAAGCCGCTGGATCATTTCCCGATACGGCGCCCATTCGATCAGGCGCACAGCCGCCCAATCTCGGTTCAGGTGACCGTCGACATAATGCCCATCCAACATGGCATCAAACTGTTCTTGTGTGAGATCGTAATCCCAAACATAGCGGGCGCGCTTGTTATTCATAGCCTTAGTATAGCACGCCACACGACCGATTTCAACCTGCAGAGGAAAATGGAGTGCAGTTCAGGTTTAGAGCGAGTTGCGGACACCACGCGCGCGCGTGGCACTGGCCAGGACCCTTTCACTTGACCCAGCACGCCTGGCCAGTGCCGCGCACGCGCCGCTAAACCGCTTACTGCGGGCCGGGTGATTGGCGCACGGTGCGGCGCATCTGGCAACAGGGCAATGGGGAAACCAACGCAGAACAACTGGAAAACCGTGCCATGCCAGCCGATGCTGGCCCGCAAGCGGTTACCCTCACTCCCAACCCGGTGCTGACCCTGGATGATACGGCAACCATGCAACTACGCGCCGACAACGTGCGCAAGCAAGCGATCGATGGCCACATTCAGATCGCGCCGGCGGTGGTGGCGGTAGAGGCGCTGCAAGAGGGCAAAACCATTGCGGCGACGATCCAGCTACGCGGTGACAATCCGCCGGTGGGGGCGGCGACCGGCCAGCTAACGTTGCAAACCGTGGCCTTCGACAGCCAGCAACCCTTTACGATCTTGCGCGTGGGCGATACGCAGCACGCGGTTAATGTCACGCAAGCTTCGGATCAGGGCACCGCGCTGTGGCAGATCGACAATAGGCGCATGGCGTGGCGCGTTGCGCCCGCCTTTCACGCCGGCATCGTCGCCTGGCGCGAGCGCGGTAGCTCGATCAACCAGCTGTGCACATCTTTCCCTGAAGAAGGTGAGTTTAAGTGGATGAAACCCTGGTTTGGTGGCCTCCGCCCGCTTTTGACCAGTAACGAGGGCGGTTGGCCTGGCAAATTCCATCAGGAAGCGTTTGCGGCGACGATGATTGAAACGCGCGACGCCCAAGGCTTGCCCTGGCGCGGGCTTCGTTTGCAGACCGAGATTGGCGGGCAGAAGAGCCTCAAAGGCATCCGCGTCGAGTTAGACTACCTGACCTTGCCCGGCAGTAACCTGATCAAAGCCGTCTTGCGTGTGGTCAACGATACACCCGTTTACCGCAGTGCCTGGAACCCATCGTGCGCCTTTATGCTCTTTTGCCAAGTAGATGGTCGCTTTGATAACGGCGTGCTCTATGGTGAAAATTCGTATGCCGGCCTCGTCCAGCGCAAGCGCGCGGCCACGGGCGTGTGGATTCGCGTGGGCAACTGGGGCGCCGTGGTCAACCCGGCGTCGGGGCGGGCCCTGTGTGTCGTCTGTCCCAGCCCATCCGACAGCGTGCTCCTGTTGGATGGCGACCAAGAAGGCGGCCACCTGCTGATCACGCAGCACAAGGCACTGGCACCCAATGCCGCCAAGGAATTGGTGGTCTACGCCACCCTGGTCGATTCGTTGGCCGCAGCCCGTCGATATGCTAGTACACTTGGGCGGAAATAACCATACTATTCTCCGGTGAATCAGTAGTGAATCAGTAGTGAATCAGTAGTGAATCAGTAGGACAGTGAGACAGTACAAACACTGTTCTACTGTCCTACTGATTCACTGTCTTACTTA
>JBBRVA010000490.1:0-6294 GCA_038247295.1 Caldilineales bacterium
CCAACAACGGCTCATCTTCCTGATCCTGTTTGTGCTCACCATGCTCGTCATGGGTACCCTCACTTGGATGGAGCGTCCGCTTGTCAAGGCGGGGGCGAGCATGATTCAATTCGAGGTGGCGGGGACGCAGAAAAACGCGCAAACCATCATGGCGGGTTGGGGTGAGGACAACCGGCCATTGGCGCGCCAGCAAATATATGTGGATTTTGTCTTTCTTGTGCTCTACCCGCTCACCATTGCCCTCGGCTGTGGCTTGGCCGTGCGCCAGTTTTCACCAATCAGTTGGCTGGTGACAGTGGGTCCCTATCTGGCTTGGACGCAATTGGCGGCGGGTTTGCTGGATGCAGTGGAAGATGTGGCGCTGCTGCGGTTGTTGCAGGGGTTACAAAACCCAAGCCTGCCGCTGATTGCGCGCTGGTGCGCGCTGCCCAAGTTTGCTATGATCATTCATGATCCTCGTCACCGGCGCGTGACGCTGGCGGGCTGGTGCGACAGCGCGGCGTTGATTCAGTAAAGGCTCTTGCCGTGTCTAATAGGCAATCTCAGTCACATTGGCTAGTCCGTTCAATGTCACGATCAAATGATTCAAGACATCTCGTCCTAAGATCGCTTCGCTGCCAACACTGACAGCTGTGGCGCGAATGCCTGTGATCTTGTGTGGACCGATTTGAACGGTGATCAAGTATAAATCTGCGGTTTGGCGCACGCCGGTGACGCCGCGCATGTAGCGAGTCTCTTGATAACGCGCGCCAATTTGGCCTAGCACGTCGATGGGAATCATCGTACCATCAGCGCCAGAATCCAATAAAGCAACCAACTCTACTGCGCTTTTGGAACGAACCTGAATGGTTGCGACGGGTGCGGAAGGCACGTATGCGCTATCGTACGCAAAGGAGGTGCTATACATGTTCGGGGATAAAGCGTGGCGAACGAAAAACAAGGTCTGCTGGCAGGGTCGGGAGAACTTGTCGGATCAGGACAACTTCAGCGGGGAACTGGGCCTCGATCCGCGCCACCAGTGCTTGTTCATCTCGATCATGATCGACAACTTTGCCCGCATAGAGCGCGACATACTCTTCTGGATAGTTCTGCCATAATTGGTCGTGCATGGCTTCAAAGGCTTTTACTTCGCGTTCCATCAAGGCGCGTTGCGGGTGAATGGCAAGCGCTGGCTCGATCACGCTGATTTGTTCCAGCAACAAATGATCGATGGCGCATCGTCGGGAAGCTGCTAATTCTTGGTAGTATTGATAAATTGAATCGGGCAGATCCAAAGTGATTTGCACAGTCATGGTTCCCTTTCCGCGCGTAACGTAGCGCAGATCATCAGCACCGGTTGCCCGGTCATTGTACCATACGATTGTCACTCATATCAAACAAGGAAGCTGCCCATGTATTACCCATTCGCCCATCTACCCTTTCACCAACAACGACTTCTCTTCCCGACCCTGCTCGTGCTCACCCTGCTCGTCTGGATCACCCTTATCTGGATGGAGCGTCCGCTGGCCAAGGCGGGGGCAAGCATTATCGATTTTGAGTTGGCGGGCACGCTGGACAAGGCGCAAGCCATCATGCACGCTTGGGGCGAGGCCAACAGGCAATTGGCGCGCCGCCAAACGGTTGTCTATCTTGTGCTCTACCCGCTCACGCTTGCCCTGGGTTGTGGCTTGGCCGCCGGCCAGTTTTCAGCGGGCAGTTGGCCGGTTTACAAAGCCCATCTTGCCGCTGATTGCCCGCTGGTGTGCTATATCCAAGTTTGCCATTGTCGGCTTGGGGTTGACATACGTTCTGGCTGGCAGTTTGAATTGGATGCTTCAACAGAGGAGGTAAATTCATGATCCTCGTCACCGGCGCGACCGGCATGACCGGTTACTTCGTCGTCCAAGAACTACAACGCCGCAACTACGCGGTGCGTGTGCTCGCGCGCGAGGCGTCTATCGCCAAAGCGCCGCCCGGTGCCGACATCGCCATCGGCGACCTGGCTGACATCGCCAGCCTGGAGCGGGCCACCGCTGGCGTCACCGGCATTGTCCACACCGCCTGCACCTTTACCGACAGCAGGGTGGATATTGCCGCCATGCAAGCACTGCTCGACGATTGGCGCAGCGGCCCATTTATCTTTATCAGCAGCCTGGATGTCTATGGTTTTGCGCAGGTGAACCCGATTACTGAAACGCACCCACTCAATGAAGACCATGGCGATTATGCGCGCGGTAAGATTGTCTGTGAACGGCTGCTCACCCAAAAAGCCCAAGCGCTGGGCCGGCGCGACTATGCCATGTTGCGCGCACCGTATATCTGGGGACCGCACCCCAAAGCCTATACGATGGTGGTCAAACCGCAACTGCTTGCTGGGGAGCCGATGATCTTGCCCGGTGCGGATGAAGCCGAATGGTCACAATACCAAGACGTCTGGATCGATGTGCGCGATCTGGCGTGGGTGGTGGCGGAAGCGTTGGAACGACCGCCCGGTGGACCGCTTAACGTGCTCACTGGCCACTTCACCTGGCATGACCTCTACACAGCAGTCATCCGCCTGACCGGCAGCCCAAGCGAGCTGCTGCACAAACCGCTGGCCGCGCTGTCGCCTGACGAGCAAAAGGCGCTCCAGCTCTATGCCCAGACTTGGCGTTTCAGCGCGGAACAGTTGCAACAGCAGCTTGGTTTTCAACCGCGCTATAGCCTGACGGAAACGCTGGCGGCGACCGTTGCCCAGGGCAAGCGCACGGTGTAGAGGTAAAGATTAAGCGCCATCAGGCAACGCTTTAGCAACGCTCGATATCATACAATCAACGCTAGATCAACGTTGCTTAGGCTATACTGAAACAAGCTTTACTAGATAATTTACTCGCTTCCCGCCAACGTATTTTTTCCCGACGTGTGTTGGCTGCCTGATAGCGGTTGTTGGCCCAAATCTCCATTGTGCATTGGTTGCGCTGTGGCCGATTGAGTCGGGAAAGACCGAGGGGTACATATGACTGACGCTGCCTTCCTTGCCCGCCTCACCGGTGCCGATACCGATGAATTGATCGATCTACTGGCGCGGCCGGTCCTCAAGCAGGAACAATTATTGCGCGCCTACTTTGGCGCAGAACGGTATCGCCGGCTGCGCAGCCTGGCTTTGCGCAAATTGGCGATCCGTCGCGAACTTGGCGATGCGAGCGAAGGCAATGTGCTGGTGATCCCTGGCCTGCTCGCCAACGAGCTGTCGACTGAGCACGCCGGCGTGCGCGAACAGGTCTGGTTGAACGCGCGCTCCCTCACCGCGGGCTATCTAAGCCGGTTGCGTTTGGCCGATAACGGGTTGACGGATGCCAACCCCGATTATCCGGTACGGGTAACCGGGCTGATGAAGCGTAACTATGCAGAACTGCTCCTTACATTGGCGCAACGTTGGAATGTGCACACCTTTGCTTACGACTGGCGCAAAAGCCTGACGTTGGCGGCGACCCAATTGCAAGCACGCATCGACGAAAGCTTTACCGAAGAAAAGCCAGTGCAGCTGGTTGCCGCGGCCGAAGGGGGGATTGTAGCTCGCCTCTACATCGCGGGCGACCCCGAACACTGGGCGCGGCGCGGCGGCCGTTTGATCACCCTGGGTACGCCGCATACAGGCGCCGCCATCTTTGTGCGCGCCTTGGCCGGTCATCTGGATATCGCACGCTGGGCCGATTCGCTCGACAGCAGCCAAAACTGGCAGGATTTTCTGGGTCTCGTGCGCTCATTCCCGAGCCTCTATCAACTGTTGCCCTTTGCCAATCCACAACAAGAAGATCTTTATGATGCCAACACCTACGGTGGCGCCGCAGCCAGCGTTCGCCAGAAGTTTTTGGACAGCGCGCGCAAAATACATAGCATTTTACCAGCAGTTGTGGATCCAGCGCGCATGATTGCCGTGGTCGGTTACAATCGCTTGACCACCGCCACTGTCGATCTGGACCAATTCAAAAATGTTATGGCCCAGCCGCGCGCGACTCAGATTAGCATCAAAGAGATGAACAACCTCTACCAACCTGGCGATGGTGACGGGAGTGTGCCGCGTGCTTCTGCCGAACTCATCACGCCGGATGGCTCCCCGGTACCCGCCTATTATGTCGACATGAGCCAGCACGAACTGTTGGACGCACCCAGCCTCCTGCGCTCGCTCGATGAACTCTTGACCGTTGCGCTGGACAGCAATGTTGCCTGGCCACAGATTGGCCGGCATTTTGGTCTGCGGCTGGCCGCCGAGGCGACGGCATCGCTGGCATTGGACAGCACGGTGGACTTAACCAAGCAGGCCGAAGAGGAATGGAAGGTAACCCGCCAAAAGATCGAAAGCGCCGCCCGCAAGTTGCAGCGCTCGCCCGCTACTGCGCCCTTGCTTGATACGGCAGAAGAGGAACGGCTGATCGAGGATATTATGGTGCGCCATCTGCGCGCCGGTACGACCACGGTGCGCACGGCCACGCCGCTTGCTCCGTTTCCACCGCCGCATATTGTGCTGGATACTGTTCTCGGCGATATTACGCAACTGGCCACACGGCCGTTGCAAGGTAACCCCATTGATGCTATCGCCGTCGGCCACTACATTGGTGCGACACCGCAGGACGCCCTCCGCGCCTTAGATGCCGCCATTACACCTTGGACGCAACACCGCGCTGGCCCACTCGCCGCCGCCAATACGCCACGCACCGACAATCTGATTGGCGAATTGGCCCAACGAGGTGTGATCCGCGGTGACCTCGCCACGCTTTTTCTCCTGCCCGACCCGCGCCCCAAAGCGCGCCCTGTGCAGCGCGTCATTGCGATTGCTGGGATGGGTCTGCCTGGTCGTTTTGGCCCACCAGAGTTAACCCTCCTGGTCCGTGAACTCTGTTGGACGTTGGGCCGGCTGGGTAAGCAACATTTGGCAACGGTGCTGATCGGCGCAGGACAAAACAATATCAGCGCCGATGAAGCCGTGCGGGCCTGGGTGCGCGGGATCAAGCTGGCAATTACGGGCGCGGAAGAGCAAGGTGGCCTGGTGCTGAAGCAGATCACCTTTGTCGAAAACGACCCGCGTAAGCTGCCGGCTATCGATCAGGCGCTGCAATCTATGGTGCAAGAGATGGATGCTGACAAGCGGATGGAGATAACCTATAGCCCGCTAAAAGCGAACGAATATGTGCAACTGAAGAAGGGGGTGCGCCAGCGGATTAGCCGTGAGATGCAAACGCTCTTGCGTGATCGTGGCTTGCCGTCGTTCGTAGAGAAACTGACGGAGCCAGCCCCCGCCCGCATCACGGTTGAGTTTGAAGATGACACCTATCGCTTTGGCGCGATCACGGCCACTGCCTCTATGCCCGTGCGCGATATCCAACTGGACCCGCTGCTGGTGAGCAAGGCGAATGATGAACTGGCCGCACTGAATGACCTCGAACAGCAGGCGCGCCAGGGTGAATTCATGGCGCGCCTACTCTTCCCCGCCGATTTTCGCGCCGATCTTTCGGGCGGCCGACCCGTCATTTTGACGGTCGATGCCACAACCGCACGCATTCACTGGGAACTGCTTTCCTTGTCTGAACAGCAATTGATTGCCAATGATCAAGCCCAATCTGGATCAGCGCAACCCGCGCCACTTGTCAACCGCGATCTTGAACTCTGCCTGGGTATTGCCTGTGGTCTAACCCGGCAGTTACGCACTTCGTTTGCCCAGCGGATGGAGCCATTGCCGCCAGCACAGCGGTTGCTCCGTGTTTTGGTCGTTGCCGATCCTGCCGCCGATGCTCGTCTGCCCGGTGCCGAGGAAGAAGGCAACGCCGTGGCCGATCTGTTGGAAACGTTCAACTTGATCACGCCGACCAAGAATCGGATTGAAGTCGTGCGGCTGATTGGTCCCACAGAGGCGACACGCACCGCCGTGTTGCAACAACTGCTTACGCGCAGCTACGACGTCCTCCATTTTGCTGGCCATTGCACCTATAATACAGAAAAGCCGGCCGCGTCGGGTTGGATCTTTACGGGTGGGGCGTTGCTGACTGCCAACGAAATCCAACGCATCGACCGTGTACCTGCGCTGGTCGTCTCGAATGCCTGTGAATCGGGCATCACACCGGATCGTTCGGGTGAGCGTGCCGCGGCGCTGGCGCCCACCTTTGCCGAAACCTTTTTTGCGCGTGGCGTTGCAAATTTCATCTGCACGGCTTGGCCCGTCGGCGACCGCGAAGCGCGCGATTTCGCCCTGACGCTCTATGCCGATCTGCTCGGTTTGACCTTCAACCCACCAGCGGGTCAGACGGGGCTGCGCTTTGAAAGTCGATATTATGCAGCCGG
>JBBRVA010000491.1:0-6293 GCA_038247295.1 Caldilineales bacterium
CGTTTGCGAATCGGCGGTTAACATATTTTGTATCGTCGCCCAATCTGGCTCGGCCCAATCCCAATCGCGCCATGCCGGTATGCCGGGGCGGACGGCATGATCAGGGTAGTTCACCCCAATGCGCTGAAAATCGGCCAGAAAGCGGGCTGCGGGTAGTGGGGCACTATCGCGTTCGGCCATCTGGCCTGGCATTAAGGGGAAGAGGGCGATAATCCGATTTTGGGCGCAAAAAAAGTGTTGCCATCCCTATCCGCAATCGGTGCGGGTACTTGGGGCAGCCGCGCATGTAAATAGTGCAGAAGAGCGTGTTCATAGACCACACTCTCCCTCAATGGGGTCGGATGGCTGATGCTCACCACAAAAGATGCCTGAACACCATCCAGACGAAAGAGATTTTTCCACTCGCCGCCTTCCAGTGCCACTATCCGTGTCATCGGCCCGATCGCATAGCGGGTTTGGAGCACTTCTAGAAGCTGGGGTCCTAGTGATTGGCTTTCCACTGGTTAGATGACTCCATTCATGGATGATTTAAACTTTGTCATTGGTTAAGATTCACCCGGTCAGCACTAGTAGCCTTATATTGGAAAGTAGATATAGTGCGTCAAAAGATTGAGTATTGCAAACTTAGCAATATTAGATTACCATATAATTAATATGAACATCTCCTTTGAATGGGATTAGCGGAAGAATGTAGAGAACCAGGCAAAACATAGGATAAGTTTCGCGGAAGCTCAGGAAGCATTCAGGGATACAAAGCGTCTAATTTTTGAGGATATAGACCATAGTACAGCAGAGGAAACCCGTTATATGTGCATAGGAAAAATAGGTGAGAGAGTATGCACGGTACGGTTTACCTACCGAAACGGAAAAATCAGAATCTTTGGCGCAGGATTCTAGCGAAAGGAGACAAAAATCTATGCAAGCGCAACTTAAACCAGGAGATATTGTAGCAGGAACGCATGGGAAAATGAAGCTGGTCGCGGACTTTTTGCCGCGCCCAGAAGAGTTAGTATTAAAGGAGCCAAAACCAGAAGCCAAAAAAGTAACCATTGTCCTTGATGACTTCACAATCAACACATTTAAGCAAAAAGCTCAAGAACTTGGCGGCTCTTATCAGGGCATGATTAGAAAATTATTGCTAGAGTATGCTCGTACAATCAAAAGCGACGACAAAACGTAAATGGCTAGTGGCCAATAAAGTAAAAAGTGTATTACGCTTTTGCCGCGCGCAAATGGGGCGTCGTTTGCAAACGACGCCCCATCCTACCATTCTTACTCGCCTAATTGATTGCGATTGACTGGCTCCAAATCTGGCGCGACGGCATGTTGGCCGCGTTGATTGAGCAGGGCGACGACACGGCGATTCTCCATCGAGATGTTTTCATCCGTCGCCACCGTTCGTGCGATAGCGCGTTCTTCCGGTGACAAGGCGTCGAACTCGGCGGGTGTCAGTTCCTCAAAAATCCGAATTTCGCCTGTCTGCCGGATCGATTCGGCGTATGTTTCTATCTGTTCCGGCGTCAGGATGGTGGTAAGCAGCGCTGCGTAGCGTTCATATCCATCTACCATCTCTTTGTCGTGCGCGGGTGACAGACTTACCAAAGCTTCATAGACGGCATTCATTGCTCTCTCCTTTCGTATAGAGGTGGCACATTTATCCACCTTGCCTATCCATACCACGCTTTGGCCAGATCGCGACTTTTATGCCGCCAATCCACCATTGAATGGTTGCCGACGAGTATAGCGCTGTCGCCCGTGGCTTGTCAAGGTAATTGAGATAGAAACTGCTAAAGATTGGGCTTATGGGTTGGAGGGCCGAGCGATGATAACTATCTAGTTCAGCCGCGCAAATTTGCACAAAGAGGCAAAGCGTGCGAAGAATGGTTCCGAACGAAGGAGTACAACGGCTTACTTCTTCACCCGGCGTAAGCGTGGATCTAACGCATCGCGCAGCCAGTCACCCAGTAGATTCATACCCAGCGCTGTGAGCATAATGGCCACGCCGGGGAAGGTGGCGATCCACCAGAAGGTGCGCAGATGTTGGCGGCCGGCTTCGAGCATATTGCCCCAACTGGGCACATTCGGCGGTACACTCAAACCCAGAAAGCCAAGCCCGGCTTCATAGAAGATCATCGCCGACATCTCGAACGAGGCCACGGTGAGCAGCGGACCGATCAGGTTGGGCAAAATATGTTCAGCGAGGATGCGTCCCTGTTGCGCACCCACACTGACGGCCGATTCCACATAGCCGGATTGGCGAATGCGCAACACCTCGCCACGCACCACGCGCACAAAGATCGGCGCGTCGGTGATGCCAAAGATCAAGATCACATTAAAGAGGCTGCGGCCTAATACGCCGGCCATAAAGACGACAAAGAGTAGATAGGGCAAGGCCAAGACAATGTTCGTCACCGTCATGATCGCGCCATCCGTCCGCCCGCCCATGTAGCCCGCCAACAGTCCGACCAGCAGCCCGATGCTGCCCGCAATCAAGACACCAAAGAAGCCGACGGTCAACGAGACACGGCTGCCATAGAGAATGCGGCTGAAAAGGTCGCGTCCCAGGCTATCGGTGCCCAGCAGATGAGCCGATGTGCCTTGCGCAAGCCAGGCGGGGGGCAACTTGCTCTCTTTTAGGTTCTGCGCCGTCGGTTCGTAGGGCGCGATCCAAGGGGCAAAGATCGCGGCCAGCACGACAAGCAGAACGAGCACGAGGCCAATCAGCCCAGCGCGATCACGCACCAGCAGCCCGATAAAGTCGCGTAGATTGCGCACAAAGCCGGTCTCGTCTTGGGTTGGCATTAATTCAGCAGGGGCGGAGAGCGGACGTGTTAGCACTGGTTATCCATTTCGGCTGAGTATACTCAACCCATCGCTTCAATTTTTTGCTCAATCTCCGGCCAGAATTGCTCCCACTCCTCCATCGTCATTGTATCCGTAGGCGGGTTTGCCAACAACCAATCGATGTAGGCTAGATCATGCGCTCTTTCTGCCCGTTGAAAACTCTCCGGGTTGGGCGGCCGCGCCTGAATACCGGCGACGATTTCTTCCAGCGTGGGCTCGTCCTCTGCTTCGTCAAGCAGCACGTCGCTCAGCAGTTTGGTGGCGAGTTCGTCGATCGGGATCTGAAGCCGTGTCGCTTTTCGCTCGAGCAGTTCATTTAATGGTTCAGGCAGAGTAATCGTAAGGGTCATCCACGCCTCCTTTGGTTAATGCAGCCATGCTGATATCCAGCCTGCCTCTCTATTATACCTGAAAATCTGGATTACCCGTACCGAATGCGTGGATCAACAAACGCATAGGCCATATCGGTGAGCACGTTGAGCCCGATCACGACGACGCTGGTAAAGAGCGCAATCGCTTGCACGAGGGGGAAATCACGGATCGAGATCGAGTCAATTGCCAGGCGACCTAGCCCTGGCCAAGCAAATACGCTTTCGATGATCACCGAGCCGCCCAGCATGTAACCAAACTGGATGCCGATCACGCTGATTAAGCCGACGGCGGCGTTGCGCAAGACATGGCGATAGAAGATGGTTCGGGCCGAGAGGCCCTTGCTGCGTGCCGTGCGCACATAATCTTCGCCCATAATTTCCATCACAGAGGCGCGCGTCAGGCGGACGATGCGGCCCATCGTGGGCAAGCCCAGGGCAAAGGCGGGCATAATCACCGAGGACCAACCCGATCGCCCAGCCACAGGAAACCAACCGAGTCGCACGGCAAAGACGATAATCATCACCAGCGCCAGCCAAAAGGTAGGCACTGTCTGCCCGAAGAGGCCCACCCCGCGGCCCAGCAGATCGATCCAACTGCCGGGGCGCGCCCCGCCCCACAGCCCGAGCGGCACGGCGATCACGATCGACATTAAGAGGCCGACAAAGGCCAACTCCAACGAAGCCGGCAAGCGTTCCAACACAAGCGGCAGCGCTGGTGTGCGGTAGTGCAGTGAATTGCCGAAATTGCCGACCAGCGCCTTGGCCACAAAATCGACAAATTGTACGGGCAGGGGGCGATCAAAACCCATCTGCTCGCGAAAGGCAGCGCGCTGCTCTGGGCTAGCCTCGCGCGCCAGCATCACCGTCGTCGGATCACCCGTCAGCCGCACCATAAAAAAGACCAGCACAAAAACGCCCAGCAAGACCAGGGCGGATTGGGCAAGGCTGGAAAGGATGTAGCGTTGCATGGGAAGGTCCTTTTCGGTGATTGGATATTAGATATTGGGTATTTACGATCCCGGATTACCTAATATCCAATCACCAATTACTCTTTACTGCGCATCCGTAACCGAAACATCCCACAGGTAATATTGTTCCGCGCCGCGCGGCTGGTAGTTCTGCACGCGCGTGGCGACACCTTCGAATGCTTGCGGGAAATAGAGATAGACGAAGGGCGGGTTTTCGCGCATGTAGACCTGGAGTTCGCCATAGAGTTCAGCACGCGCGTCGATATCGATTGTGGTGACAATCTGGTCGAGCAGGGCATAGATTTTCTCGTCCGACCAGTTGGCATAGGCGCCATCTTTGCCCACCGCGCCCAATAGCCGTGGATAAGCTTCGCCAATCGTCAGCGACCAGCTATCGACAAAGAGCGGCGGCAATTCTTGTTTTGCCTCGCGCTCCCAGAAGGCATTCGCTTCCTGAAGTTCTAACTCGACCGTGATGCCTGCTTCCTGCAGATAGCCTTGAATCGCCTGACAGACCTCGTTGATTTGCGGATAGCCAGCATCCGGGCAAGCCATGCCAATCGAGAAACCGTCTGGGTAGCCGGCCTCGGTGAGCAGCGCTTTCGCCTGCTCCACATCATAGGGCACCGGCTCGGCATTATCGAAGCCCAAATTGCCGACGCCCACAAAACCGACGCCGCGCGTCGCTTTGCCGCCAAAGATCGAGTCGATGATGGTCTGCGTGTCAATCGCATAGGCTAGCGCCTGGCGTACCTTCGGGTCCATGATCGGCGTGTCGATGCCGGAGGTCATGTTGTTAAACGCCACATAATAAAGACGATCAACGGGATAGTTAATCACGTTGACACCCTCGACACCTTCCAAGGTCGCGGCCTCTTCGGCGGTCAAGCGCGGCGCAATGTCGATCTCGCCTGTCTGCACCGCAGCCACCCGCGTGGCGGACTCGGTAAGGAAACGGAAATCGATCTGCGCCAGCTTGGGATAGCCCTTATTCCAATAATTTGGATTGGCGACCACCGTCAGATGATCGCCCTTGATCCATTCTTTGAACATGAAAGGCCCCGTGCCAATTGGGCTTTGCGCAAAGGCTTCCTTGCCCATCTCCGCATGGGCCACGGGTGGAATCATGGCCCAACCGGCGATGTAGGCGAGCAGCAGCGCATTGGGCTCGGTGGTTGCGATAGCAACGGTGTAATCGTCGATCTTTTCGACCTTATCGGCGATGGTCCAGGTGCTGGCGTAGGTAACTTCTGGTTGGCGATAGGTCTCCCAACTGTAGACCACGGCGTCGGCGTTGAAGGTTTCGCCATTGTGGAAGGTGACATCCTGGCGCAGGGTAAAAGTGTAAGTCGTGCCATCTTCCGACACTGCCCAGCTTTCGGCCAGCGCGGGTGAATAAGTGCCATCTGCCTCCGGGTGGACGAGCGAATCGTACATCGGGCGCGAGGCGTTATCGGCCTGCCGCTCTGGTGCATAGGGCCCTTCGACGGCGGCGATGTCGGTGGTCAAACCGATGGTCAAAATCCCTTGTGGACCTTCCGCCGCAGGTGCGGTTTGTGTATCCGTTGTGCTGCCGGTGTTGGGCGCTGCGGCTGGTGCCGCCGGGGCACAGGCGGCCATCAAAGTTGTTAGCACGAGGAGGACGCTGAGCGCGATTCCGAATCTTTGCTTCATTGGCATAGCTTTTCTGCTCCTTTATGATTCAATTGGCAAGTATAGGCGCTTGATTGATCTGCAATAACGAGGCAATGGCTATTATCTTACAAGGTGGATGGATTGCACAACATTACGCAGTGAAGGAATGATGACTTAATCATGGGTTAATAATCGGTTAATAATATGTTCTTCATGATCGAGAGATTGGGTGATTTGTGTTTAGATAATCCCTAATCTCCCCAAGTTACTAAACCTGTGGAAAGCGTGCCCGTCGTTCTAGATCATTCAAATCCAGGTGGTTGCGCATGTACATGCCGCTAGCATCCTGATAGGGTTGAAAATCCCAGGCGTTGAAACGACCCTGGCGCAACGCACCGTCTACCAGGCGGCGTCGACGTTGGCTGGCAATGATCGCGGTGCGTAAGGCGGCTGGCTGCCATTGTTGATCGAGTTC